>CAIKDL010000077.1 GCA_903826185.1 uncultured bacterium
AGTAAAAAAACCGGAAATGCTGCTCTGCGACAATAAAACCTCTGGCATAGAATATGAATCCAGTTCCTTTGTCTTTCTAAGAAGATCCGCTAGCGATTGTTTACCTTTATCTATATGTGCCCCGAGATCACTTATGTGCTTTTCTTTTATGTTTATGTCATTACCCAAGCTTTGAATGAGCAAATTCTTGGCTTTTATGTCCAATTGAGCCGCTTTGATGCGCGCCGTCAGCACGTTTATGTCACGAGACAAAGAAGTGCTTTGCGCTTGCGCATCCGTAAGCTGCTTCTTGGCAATAGCCTCGTCGGCTTCGACTTGACTGAGTTCGGCCTGAAGGGCTGGAATGAGCTTGGCGGCTGTAAGGTTATCGGCGTAAGCTTGATTTGGTTTTAATAATAAAAACGGGCCAGACCAGGCCATGGACAATAAAATAAGCCCGGATAAGACCACAACGAAATATCGTTTTACACGCTTTGCTCGCTTTAAAACCATGATGCTAATTATACACGAATACTGTGAGGTGTGCGTCGCACCCAAGCGACAGTGGGAATACACACATTTTGATCAGATTGGTATTTCGACTGGATTTCCGTCCATTTTTGCAAAATTAGGACGTAAAATCCGTCGAAAGGCCGACCCCACTCAGTAGGTGTGTGTCCGCAAATTTACCGACGGTCGCCAAAGCGACCTATCGCCCAAAAAATCGAGTAACTGTGCATACGAAAAGCGCCCTCCTCGGGGCGCCTCCATTTTGAAAAATCCGGCCCAAACTATTTTTAAACTATTTCTTACCTTCAGCCTTCTTGTCTCCGCCCTTGGCATCGGCCTTACCAGCATCGGCGGCACCAGCTTCACCTTCTTTGACTTCCTTGGCCTTGGTCTCAACTTCAATAGCGGTCATGTCGATAGCTTCAGGAGCTTCAACGACTTCTTCCTTGGCTTCAGCGATAGAAGCGATAACATCATTAGGATTTATCTTCAGATCAACACCCTTCGGCAAAATAATATCCTTGGCGTGTATAACATCTGTGAGAGTGACGAGCTTAGTGATATCGACAGTGACTTCGTGCGGAAGATCGCGAGGAGCTGCTTCGATTTTGAGATCGCGATGAACCTTGACCAATATGCCACCCAAATCCTTAACAGCCGGGGAAATACCAGTAAAGACGATGGGAACAGCAACTTCGATCTTCTTGCCTTTTTCGATTACATAAAAATCTACGTGACGAGGTTCACCAGATAAAGGATGTATATCGACTTCGTGAATCAAAGCTTCGTGCTCTGTACCAGAAGCGTCTTTGAGAATAATAACCGAGGATTCACCGGCCTTTTTCCAGACTTTCTTGAATTCAATAGTTGAAACAGCGGCATTGGTGCTGGCCTCTTTCGGACCATAATAAACAGCCGGTAATTTGCCTGAAGCGCGTACGCCAGCAAGCTTCCCTGTCTTTTCTCTCTTTTCTATGGTTAATGTAAGCATGCGGACTATTATACACAAGATTCAGAAACGCGCAATATGCGAACAACCAGTTCTGTCGCCATATTATTGCCGTTTTTAGGCATATAACTACCAAACCAAATCCCTCGGCTTACCACCATACAACACATCTACGATATTATGTGCGGAAATACGCGCCATATCTTCGCGAGAATCGGTAGAGGCCGAAGCAATATGCGGAGTCAAAACGACATTCTGAAGGTCTTTCTGGCCAGCGGCCATGGTCGGCTCATTTTCATAAACATCCAAACCAGCACCAGCGATCGTGCCATTCTTCAGGGCGGCCACCAAAGCAACCTCATCGACAACCGGACCACGTGAAGTATTTATGAGATAGGCTGTAGGTTTCATGAGTTTGAGATGCTTCTCACAGATGAGCCGGCTGGTCTGTTCGGTCAAAGGCACGTGCAATGAAACCACGTCAGCCTGTTTGAGCACGTCCTCCACGGTCGGCCAGAACGTCGCATTGTGAAGGCTCTCGATTTTCTGGTTACGCACGATGTCGTAGTAAGCGACTCTCATACCAAATCCTCTGGCGGCGATGCGCGCCACCTCCGTCCCAATACGTCCAGCGCCGATAATCCCGAGGGTTCTTCCAGCTAGCCTTATACCATTCAAGAGCATTGGGTCCCATCCTACATATTTACCAGCACGCATGAACCGATCACCTTCAACCACACGACAAGTGAGCGCCAGCAAAAGTGCCCAGGTGTGCTCAGCGACGCGATCAGCGCCACCACCAGGAGCATTGGTCATGTATACCCCGCGTTTCTTACCTTCTTCAACATCGAAATTATCAAAACCAATCGTATAGTTGGCAAATATCTTCACAGAAGGTGCTGCATCCATGACTTCAGCATCGATCTTGTCAGTCAATAAAGTCAGAACCGCTTCGTAAGGCTTGGCTTTTAGGGCTGTGATCAACTCCACCTTCGTAAGCGGCCGATCATAAGGACTAACGTCTACCTCGCAACCGTTGGCTTTGAGAATAGTGACGCCGAGTTCAGGAATTTTGCGAGTTATAAAAACTGATTTCATTTAAATAAAATTCCGCATGCAACCATGCGCGACTTTTTGCATCTTACAACATATTAAAAATGCGCAGCTTCTCTTCCACCACTTTTTGCATAGCCATCTTGGCTGGCTTCAAGAATTTGTAAGGAGCAACTTCATCTTGATTCTCTGAAAGGGATTTGATGAGGCCGCCACGATAAGCGACGCGAAGCTCGGTGTTCACATGGACGATAGCCACCCCGGATTTGATTGAATTCTCTATATCATCCGCAGTGTTACCGGATGCACCATGTAAAACCAAAGGCATGTTAGTGGCTTTAGAAATTGCAGCAACACGTTCAATGTTGAGAGCCGGGTCACCACCACGAACCATTCCATGGATATTACCTACCGCAGGCGCTATAAGATCTATACCAGTCTCTTTCGCATATCGCACAGCGTCTTCCGGTTTAGTCAGGTTAGCCTCACCAACGGCAGCGCCTTCAGGGATAGCATCGAGCAATTTCGAGGAAGTCCCAATGAAGCCGAGCTCGCCTTCTACTAGAATATCGCGTTTCCCGCCATTTTGTGTCGACGATTCGGAAACCTTGCGAGCATATTCAACACATTGTTTGGTGATCTTTATATTTTCATCCAGTGTAAGTTGTGCACCATCGAATATGACCATATCGAAACCGGCATCTATAGCCTCCTTAACACGATCGAATGAGTAGGTATGATCGGCATTCAAAAATATATCTTGACCGCGTTCTTCGCGGATAGTCTTCACAATAGCGGCCACTTCGCGCACACCGACATAGTCGCGCTCACCTTCGGAGACACCGACAATAACTGGCAGCTTGAGTGCAAGCGCTGCATCAGCGATAGCCCAAATACCATCCAGGGATGATGCATTGAAATGGCCAACAGCGACTTTTTTCGCTTGAGCCGCAGCCACATGTTCGCGTAATGTCATGGGGATATTATAACACTATTCTTTGATGCTATAATACTGGGGATTATGAAAGGAAAGATTCTATACAA
>CAIKDL010000078.1 GCA_903826185.1 uncultured bacterium
TCGATCTCGACGAAGAATCCATTCGTGACGCCCATGATCCAGGGGAAGTCCGGGCAATAATTCGCCATGGTTTTCCTGGTGTTCCTGTAGACATTCATCTTGACGCAGGAGTTCGAGTCACCGAATCCGACATTTTCCATGACGAAGACTGAGAATTCTTTTCCGCCGTTGGCGAAATAGAAGATATTGCTCGAGATCTTCACTGGCAAGTAGCCGCTAGCGACACCATTGACTAGGTTTCTTGCTGCCTGTTCTTTATCCTCGATCTTTCTCCGCTCAAATTCGGCCCTGGCTTGGGCTCTGGCCTCTGCTTTGGTTTTGACTTTTATCGCCATTTCATGGGCGTAGTCTTGAGCCTTACGTCGAGCATCTTCTTGGGCCTTTTGTTGGGCTTCGACTTTCTTGTGTGCGGCGGCAATAGCTGGGAGTAGCATTGAGACCAAGAGAGCGATGATTGCGATAACAATCAACACTTCGATTACCGAAAAACCGAACATTCTTTTCCTCATTTGTTGTTCCTTTCAAAGTTCGCGGATTTGCTGATATCGAAGCTAACATGAATATGCACTAATGTCAAGAATCCGTAATGTATCCTGACCCTCGCAACATATTCGAAATTATTTGTATAAAAAACACCCGTAACTGGCTCGCGTGGAGCTGGCTACGGGGTTTGATTCAGGACTCAGGGCAAGAGTGACATGCAGCGGTACCAGTGGAAACCGCGACATTTTTTGTCATCGCCGGAGAAGTCGTATATGAACTCTTCGCCGCGGGCATTGAAGAAGTCATTGCGATCGATCTCGTTGTTGTACCTCAGGTCACGATCCTTGACCTCTGTCGGACCGCGCCCACCATAGAACTTGCGTTCCTCGACATAAGCGCGGTGCAGGCACTTCTTGAGGAATGGTATGACATCTTTGTCGTACCAACCGCCGTAGTGCATGACCCAGACTGGCTGGCCATCGCACCAGATCGTTGTTGATCCAGTGCTCTTGTTGGAGTTGGCTGTTACAAGCCAGTAATCGACAACGCGGAAATGTCCGTCGACGGAGATTATCGCTTTCGATCCAGGTAGATCGGGAATCGGGGTTTTCTTGATAGACTGTGCATACCCAGCAGCCATGGCCTCGAAGAATGCTTTTTCAACATCTTGTTTGGTTGGGATCATTTTGTCTCCTTGTTTGTTACCAATTTTGTAGGTCTATCCCACAGACTTGCCGGATTTCCTCACGGCTGAAACCTGCCGCTTTGGCGAGGTTGGCGTCAGCTGTCATTGTGCTAAGCACTTCATTCAGATGGGCTTCGGAAACTTCGCAATGATGAAACGCCGCGACACGTCGCTCAATGTCCTGTTGCGTGACGCACGGAAGAGAGTTCGCTTCTCCACGTTCTGACCCAGCTTTGGAATGCAGATCGTCGGTTTCAGTCTTGAGATCCTTCAATTTACCGATGACCTTTGGACGAATCGCGTCTTTTTCGACTGAGTTGTTTGGCCACTCGACCGAGAACGCGGCTTTAAATTCAGCCTTTTGCCTGGAGTCCTCTTCACAACCAGTGAAGATGATCGGTGCGCCACAGACCAACAGACAAAGCACAATCGATGTCCAGATGTTATTTTTGATCCGGCCATTATGACTTGAGTTCTTCTTCATTTTTCCTCCATTGTAAATTTGCTCCAACCTCTCCCGTTTTACGGGATACAAGAGCGCTATTAGTTCAGGTTTTCTAAAATGACCCTACATCTTTATAACAGATTTGTCAATTGGCAGGGAATCCTTAAACTTAGGGCGAAATCACGCTATGATGTCTCTAATGACGACGAATGCAAAAAATGACGCAAAAAAGTTGGTAGGGCTTATTAAAATCCCAAGCTTATCTCATCATGCTTATTATTTGGTTGGTGAGGACTCGGCTCACGTGGAGCTGACGACCGCTTTGGCCAAACAACATAAGATAAAAATTCATGGCAATCCGGATTTTTCTGATCGTAAGTATGAGATATTCACTATCGATGATGCACGTGAATTGAAAACATCCGCGGAGATGAGACCGACGAGCGGCGATGTGACCACTGGCGCCGATGCCGACGCCAAAAAGATATTTGTTGTTCAGATGAACAGTGTTACGGTCGAAGCGCAGAACGCCTTACTCAAACTTTTGGAGGAACCTGCGAGCTATGTGCACTTTTTTTTGATTGTGCCGTCGGCACATCTGTTGTTGCCAACAGTGAAATCGCGCCTTAGTTTTATTGGAACTAGTAAAGGCGAAATAAGTAATCATGGTGGTGCCGGTGTTGCCGACATTACGTCTGCCGCCGAAGAAGCCGCGACCTTCGCTGGATTATCAGTTCCTAAGCGTCTTGTTTACATAAAGAAATTAGTCGACGATATTTCTGATGAGAAAAGGCCAAAACAAGCGGCGATAGATTTTCTCAATGCCTTAGAATCATTGATCCACTCGACTGGCGGTGCACGAAAATCCACGCAACAACTCGAAGTCATAGAAAAAGCTCGTGGTTATATGGATGATCGAGCCCCATCTGTGAAAATGCTTCTCGAATATGTCGCGCTGAATATTTAGGCCGCTTTAGAGCAAAAATAGGCATTTATGATATACTGCCAATATAATAATTAATCAAATAAAAACATGGCTTACGACTTTTCACCATTAAAAAAGCAGTTGTCAGGAGTGGAAGATTGGATGAAGAAAGAGTTCCAGCAGATTCGTACAGGACAAGCTTCGCCGTCTATTTTGGATGGCGTGAAAGTAGAGTCATATGGCGCACCGGTTGGCATACAAGCAGTTGCGGCTGTCACTGTGGAAGGTGCGCGCACAATACGTATAACACCATGGGATAAGAGCCAGACCAAAGAGATCGAAAAGGCTATTACTATCGCCAACCTCGGTCTTTCAGTGGTGGTTGATGATCAGGGCTTGCGTGTCAATTTTCCGGATCTGACCGCCGAACGTCGCGTACAGATCGCTAAGATTGCAAAAGAAAAATTGGAAGACGCCAAGAAACAAGTTCGCCAACATCGCGATGTCATCGTCAGAGACCTGCAAGCCAAAGAAAAAGACGGCAAGATGGGTAAAGATGACGCTTTCCGTGCCAAAAATGACACCCAGAAGATTGTTGATGATTGCAACAAGAAGTTGGAGACTGATTATGCAAAGAAAGAGAAGGAGATCATTGGTTAGAGGCTTTTAAATGACCATAATAATATTCATAATTGTCCTGGCGATACTAGTATTCGTCCACGAATTCGGTCATTTTATGGCTGCGCGTGCTTGTGGTATCAGAGTTGATGCTTTCGCTATAGGATTTGGTCCGAAGATGTTCTCTTGGAGATCAGAGCGCGGCGAAACAGAATACTCGATACGTCTCATACCTTTCGGCGGTTTTGTAAAAATCTTCGGCGAAAATCCAGACGAAGAGAATACGCACGGACCAGACTCATCGCGCAGCTTCGTCAATAAGCCGCGCTGGCAACAAGTCATCGTGTTGGTGGCTGGCGTTGCCTGCAACTTCATCTTTGCTTGGATTTTGTATGCACTAGTTTTTACTAGTGGTGTGACGGCCAATTCATCTGATTTTTCTAATTACGCAGGTTATCTGAGCAATGAGCGCATTATGATAACCGATGTACAGTCTGATTCTCCGGCCAGTAAAGCTGGTTTGAAAGTTGGCGACATCATCACGGATTTTGTTTCTGCAGCAGATGTTCGGCAGGCCATAAGAGGTAGTGCTGGCAAAGTGATATCGCTCAAGTATATTAGTCATGGTCAAACCGAAATTACGGATATTGTTCCGATGCCGGTCCCGGGGAAAGATGGCGATGTCTACGTTATCGGTATTGCTATGGATGAAGTTAGTAATCTTCGTCTGCCATTTTACATATCTATTGGGGAAAGCTTTAAGTACACAATTGTCATGATAAAAGATACGGTTATCGGTTTAGCTGGATTTGTTTGGGCTATGGTACGCGGTGTAGCGGATTATTCTCAGATATCAGGTCCGGTCGGTATAGCTGGCATAGTCGGAGACGCCGCCGGTCTCGGCTTTACATATCTTGTCATGATCACAGCCGTAATTTCTATAAACCTTGGCGTCGTCAACCTGATTCCATTTCCAGCTCTCGATGGTGGCCGTGCTCTAGTTGTGGTCATAGAAGCAGTCATCCGTCGCCGAGTCTTACCTAAGTTTATAAATGCTATCAATATCACAGGCTTCGTGCTCTTGATGGCCCTAATGTTGCTAGTGACTTATAAAGACATAATGAAGTTGGTAAAGTAAGTACATTTGTTCTATTATTATGGCTATGACAAATAACTCAAAAGTCCCGGATTCAAACGCTAAAGCTGTCGAAAAAAAAATAACCCCGCGCGCCGTGGATTATTCGCAATGGTATCTGGATATAATTTCAGCCGCCGAATTAGCGGATTATGGACCAGTGAAGGGGACCATGGTGATAAGACCCTATGGATATGCTATTTGGGAAGCGACACAGAATATTTTGAATGAAAAATTCAAAGAGACCGGCGTTGAGAATGCCTATTTTCCGATGTTTATACCGGAGAAGCTTTTGAATAAAGAAAAGGAACACGTGGAAGGTTTCGCTCCAGAGGTGGCCGTCGTAACACATGCTGGTGGAAAGAAGCTCGATGAGCCTCTTGTGGTTCGACCGACATCGGAGACTATCATGTACGATATCTTTTCTGGATGGATAAGATCTTATAGAGATCTACCACTGCTTATAAATCAGTGGGCTAACGTGGTGCGTTGGGAATTGAGAACCAGGTTGTTTTTGAGAACCACGGAGTTTCTCTGGCAAGAGGGTCATACTGTCCATGAGACCGAAGCTGAGGCTGAAGCCAGGGCGCGTCAGATGCTGGAGATTTACAGAGATTTCGCTGAGAACTACATAGCTATCCCAGTCATACCAGGCATGAAGTCGGAGTCGGAAAAATTCGCTGGTGCTTTGCGCACTTATACCATTGAGGCGATGATGCAAGATGGAAAAGCCCTACAATATGCCACATCCCACAATCTCGGTCAGAATTTTGCCAAAGCCTTCGATGTGAAATTCTTGGATCGTAACAACACCGAGCAATTTGGTTGGCAAACCAGTTGGGGTTTGAGTACTAGAACTATCGGCGGTCTCATCATGGCTCATAGCGATGATAAGGGCCTAGTTTTGCCTCCTAAGATAGCTTCAATACAGGCCATTATTACAACAATCTCGACA
>CAIKDL010000079.1 GCA_903826185.1 uncultured bacterium
ATCATATAAAGCTTAGGATTGGTGATCAGGTGCCGTGCGATGGCGTGCTCATATCTTCGAACAGTCTGGAAGTAAGTGAGGCGCTCATCACCGGAGAAGCCGATTCATTCCCAAGAAATAAAGGCGCCTCGGTCAGTGCTGGAGATGTGGTGACGACTGGTACCGGTGTTTTGGAGTGCGGAAGCGATTTTAAGGACAGTCGAGTGGCTCTTTTGAATGAAGAAGCCAGGAAATATTCAGCTCAACCAAGCCCCATACAACGCGCCATTCAGGACATCATAAAATACGCCGGTTACGCCATGATCGCCATCATACTTTTTGTGGTTGGAAGAGGGCTTGTCATTCACGAATCAGCTGTTAAGATCGTGCTCGATATTGGTGCATTGGCCAGTACCATAATACCCCAAGGTCTTGTGGTTATAACCACTTTGCTTTTCGCTTTCGGAGCTTCCAGTTATTCGAAGAAATATGTGCTCTTCCAAGAGATTAATGCCACCGAAAGACTTGGACGCATCAAGAATCTCTGTTTGGACAAAACCGGGACTCTGACGGAGAATTCTTTGGTTGTAGAGGATATGCATGTTTACGATGAGGTATCGAAAGTTGAGGCTGATTCTCTAGTTTCTGCTTATTTGGCCGGTTCCGAAGATTCTTCGCAGACACTTAACGCGGTCAAAGACTTTTTTGGGCTCGATAAAAATAAAATCGCCACGAAAACTGGTAGCAATCTCGAGGTTGTCAGCGCGCTCCCATTTTCATCCTGGAGACAATATGGTGTTTTAAGGATTGCTGGCAAATCAGAATCGCTCGGGGGCGAGGACATATTTGTCGGTTCCCCGGATGCTTTTCTGCCCAACATCGCTGATCCAAAAGGCAGGGAATGGCTCGCGCGACTTATAAAAGAACACTCGCATGCAGGGAAGCGTATATTGTGCGTAACTCGCTCACAATCAGATCAAAATGGCTTACCGCGCACTCTTTCTGGTAAGAAGCTCTCGGTTGTTGCGGCCTTCGTTTTCAAGTCTGGCTTGCGTGAAGGCATAGGCGATGCTATAGATTTTTTCCAAAAACGTGGAGTACGCATACGCATCATTTCCGGAGACAATGCTGATACGGTCCGTGCAGTTGCCATTTCGGCTGGAGTGGAAAATACCGATGCCATCATAACTGGTGCGGAACTTTCGAAGTGGTCGTTGGCGGATTTCGATACGAAGGCTAAAGATTATACGATTTTTGCCAGAATCGTGCCTGAACAGAAGGTCAAGATCATTGAAGCTCTCAAAAAAGATGGATTCACCGCCATGGTAGGGGATGGTGCCAACGATGCATTGGCCGTAAAGAAATCTGATCTTGGTATCGCCATGTTCGATGGCGTTCAAGCCACCAGGAGCCTCGCTGGCGTCATCCTCATGAAAAATACTTTCACTGATCTACCTGGTGGAGTCGAAATGGCTGATAATTTCATAAAAAATATCGAGATCTTTGCTGGTATATTCCTGAATCAGAGCGTGGTTGGCTTACTCTTCTTCGTTGCCATAAGCTTGTTCGGATATGCTTATCCGCTGACTCCACTCAATATAACCCTCATAAATTATTTTGCCGTGGGAATACCGGGAATGCTCATAGGATATTGGGCCATAAGACCATCAGGGAAAATTCTTCCGGCTGGCGACAAGCCTTTCTTGTCTCTGGTCATGCCACTTGTGGTTTGGTCTGCTGCCATTGAGACTATCGCTTTGACTGTAGTTTTTGTTCTAAGCCCTACATATTTGAAAGTAGCCCCATCCAACACCTTGATAGTTATGGGTCTGGCGATATGCGGTCTTATCTTTTTTGCGTTGGCACCAGGCATATACCGAGGATCGCAATCCAATAAAGATAAATGGCAGGTTCTCTGGTTATCAGTTTTAGAACTGGCGCTGCTCTACGTTGTCCTGAAAATACCTTTGGTTATTCGCTTCTTCAATATAACCATGCCACTGCCGCAATTTCCAATAGTTGCACAGGCGGCTCTTATACTGGCCGTCTTTGGGTTTGCTCAATATTTATTGGTCAAGAAAATTTTCTCAAAAGCCTAAACCTTCTAGTATGTGATGTAAAAATTGTTGATGGTGTTCCTTCTCAGCTATATATCTGAGCATAACCTCGCGAACTTTTTCTGGATCAACTTCTTCTATCATGATGACAATAAGAGTCATGAAAGTCTTGCGTGATTTTATGAGGAGCCTGGCTGGATGCTCATCGTGCGCTATCCAGAATGATTCCAAGGAGACGAATGGATACAGGATGTCGTCTATGATGATGCCGCGGTCATTGACCTGGTGCATGACTATCCTTGGTGGCTTGGAAGCGTGGAGAACTAGTGCTGAGACCGCCACAACTACAAATATGCCAGTGATGATCTGACCGAATATGATACAAACTGCCGCTATCGCCAGAGTGATGATACCAACCGACCAATACCAGTCGGAATTTTTTTCCGTGTAGACATGAGTTGGTGCATTCCAAGAGATGAGAGCTTCGGTTGCCATGTGGTTATTTTAGCATTTTTTTGCCCAGTCTAGAACTAAGTGCCAGTGTGTATAAGGTCGATATAAAAAACAGGCTCACTTGTGTGAGCCTGCAGCTTTTTTGCGGCGCATGATCATTTCGAGCGCGGCTATTACCAATAATCCCACGACCAACCCGTTATTCAGTAGTTTGTCCATATCATCACCCTCTTTTATTGGAGGCGTGACCCTGATACAGATATCTACGAGTGCTATGAAACCAGGGACCAAAATGATCCAACCGAGCCAATTGACCCAAGCCGTGGTTTTAATCTCGTGCATTCTCTAATTTCTCCTTCTTGACATAATATAGCACACCGTGCGAGTCTTTAGTTTGAACTAGCGGAATGGTCAACTTGAAAAATGGGGAGGGGAAATGAAAGCTCTGTGTGTATTGTTGTTAGCGTGGTCGGTCACATTTGCCGTTCAGGCCGAGACGATACGTCTTTCGGTTCCATACTCTGATAACCAGAGCCAAGAGGAGAATGGTTTAGCTGCCACCAAGGCCCTGAACGATTGGGAAGTTGCCAACCCGGATCGCGAGGTCATCACGACTCATTGGCAGTTTGTGTTGTCGAGGGTCA
>CAIKDL010000080.1 GCA_903826185.1 uncultured bacterium
CTTCGCAAGTCGGGGCTTTTCTTATTTGAGGAGAATTTCCAACTCGAAGTATTACAGTAAATGGGGCAGGTTCCCTGGCAGTTAACGTCTTTAGTTGCTGTCATATTTTGGCAGCAAGGACTGATTGAACAACAGCAGCCATAGACTCTCGAGTAATACCACGAGTGATGCAATAATTTGAGTCAAGCCAATTGACAAGACTTTTTGCACCCTTGCTTGAGTTGCATCCAATACAGCACAAAACAATATTTTCACGGGTGATGATGCTTACATCATTAATAATGTGCTCCCATGATGCTCTGTTACGTCTAGAGCCGTTTTTGTCAGAAAACTTCCCTCCACAGTATACACAGCAACGGTCACGTTCAATAACCTCAAGCTCAAGCCAGTTTGGAATATTCCATCTGTTCATCTGCTATCACAATATTTTTTTGATGATTTTATCAGTATAGTACTAAAAAATGTACGGTCTTTCACTTTTTTTTATCTGAATGTACATCAAGTTAATAGCTTTTTTTCTCTTTTCGGTGAGTTATAAGACGTAATGTCCTGCTCCTATTATTACCGAAAAAATCCGTACATTTACCGTAATACGTGACAATACAATTTTATAAGGGTTACAATTAAAACATCCGCGGTTTAGGCTGATCAGTCTAAACAATGTTGGGTCAAAAGAAGGAACTTTGGATGACAAGGATTCAAAACTACTTCAACGGAGTTGCAGACAAGATTGCAAGTTCTTCGATTATTTCGAGCACTGCGGATCACCGGCCTGACATAGGGGCAAATAGAGAAAATATCGTTAGAGACTTCCTAATTCACCATCTACCGAGACGACTTTCTGCCTCACTTGGTGGGCAGGTTATTTCCCATTATGGCCGAGAATCTAGACAGGTAGATGTTATCGTCTCGAATGACCTTGGTGTGAGATTTGACGAAAACGAGAAGACTTTTTTTACCACCGAAAGCGTCGCAGGGGCTATTACAGTCAAATCTTCTCTAAATAAAGCCACTTCGATCGATTCGCTCACCAACTTATCCACCATTCCTGAACCAAGTACTGAAGTGCTTGGCTTCAAAATTTTCAGACCAGGATCAGTTGAAGCATTTCTGGAGCGACACCCTTCCCTGTACGTTTTTGCTTACGATGGTATTGGTGGTGAAATGTGCCTTACACATATTCGGGACTTCTATAACAACCGTCCCGATATTCCATGGCGAAGATATCCAAAGGGAATCATCGTTAACCGAAAATACATGATTCGTTTTTTCCGGAACGAAATACGCACATCGACAGGTCTCTTGGTGCCAAAAGATAGTTTCTTCTTAATGACGTTGGAAGAGTCAATGCGTGGCTATCCATTCGTACAACTGCTAAATGATTTGTCGTCTTATACGGACTGGCTTAATCACATGAGCTTTGACATTCATCATTATTTTAATGCGGGGTTTGGATTATCCAATGCATAGTCGCAACCCAACATTCCACCGGATGCTACGCGATAAAGCTGCAACAGCAAGCAATAATTCAAAGATCCGCGGTTATGACGGATCTATCTAATTATTGTTATGTAATTCTTGTAGTGAAGAGGTTCGATCAGGAGTTGATAATGGATTTACACACGGCGCCCTTATGAAAAGTGCAATGAAGTCAGGTTATATA
>CAIKDL010000081.1 GCA_903826185.1 uncultured bacterium
AAGTTTCTTGGAGCGTTTCACCGAACTTCTCTTCACCGCAGGTATCTATATTGTTGCTAGATTCCAATGGTCGCGCCGCATCGAAGCCGGTGATTGTACCGTCACGCTCCGGATCTGCTACGATCCAAGTCCCAACGAAAGTTACAAAGGATCCTTATACCATCCTTATTCAGGCAGCATCACAGCCCGCCGGTAGCAATGACGTTCCATTTTCTTATAGCGGAGAGCTCTATTTGTAAATCTTGTCTTACGATTACGACTTACCATCGGAGTTGATAGCCAATACGCCAGCCGATCCACGCGATTCGGCGCGGCTTTTGGTCTACAAGACCCAAACAGGAGAAATTATCGAAGATGTTTTTGCGAATATTGCCAAACATATTCCAGAACATTCCTTGATCGTGCTAAATGATACCAGAGTGATTCCGTCCAGACTGGAACTGATAAAAGAGACGGGCGGTAAAGTCAGAGTGCTCTTTTTGGTCAATGAGCTCGAGGCAAATAAATCGGTTATAAAAGGTTTGCCAGACAGAAAACTCAAAGTTGGCGACAGGCTTTTTGCGGCTGAACAACCGATAGTCGAGGTTATTTCTCAGAAGAATGAAGAATTTACTTTCAAGTCGCTTATCACACCAGTTGAATTCCGTAATCTTATAGACAAGATCGGCAATACGCCGCTTCCGCCTTATATACATTCGGATCTAAGCGAAGCTGAAGCACGAACGAAATACCAGACAATTTTTTCTAAAGCTGCGGATCATGAGAATCGCGCTGTCGAGTCGGCCATGTCGGCAGCTTCGGTGGCAGCACCAACAGCTTCTTTGCATTTTACTGAAAAGGTTTTCCAATCTCTGGAATCTAAAAATATTAAAAAAACTTTTGTGACTTTGCATGTTGGTCGAGGAACATTTTCACCAGTTGATGTGGCTAAACTTGGCGACGCACCGGTTCTACACAAAGAGCCAATCTTCGTTCCGAAAATCTCGGCTGAAACTATCTCATTGGCCAAAAAAGAGGGAAGACCAATAATAGCTTCCGGAACCACTGCTGCGCGAGTCCTTGAGTCGACTGCTGATAGCGTCCAAGGCTTTTCCGGATCTACCTCCATTTTCATAAGACCACCCTACAATTTTAAATTGGTTGATGGGCTTATCACTAATTTCCATTTGCCAAATACTTCTTTACTCATGTTGCTGGATGCTCTCTTACAGAGCAAAGGTTCTCCGAAGACTTGGCGCGAAATATATGATTATGCTATTGAAAAAAAGTTTAGGTTCTATTCTTTCGGAGATGCCATGTTAGTGATATAATCACCCTCATGAATATAAAACGCACCGTTTTTTGGATAACTTTTCTAGGCATCTTAGCCCTTATCATCTGGGGATTGGCAGTAGCTATGAATAGGCCTTTGAATGTTGGTGATTCTCCGGCTGGTTCGCCGGCGCCAGTTTCTGATACTGATCATGTCCAAGGTCCAGTGAACGCGCCAGTAACCCTCATAGAATATAGCGATTTCCAATGTCCGGCCTGTGAGAATTATTATTATTTTGTGGTGAAGCTCTTGCAGGACGAGCCTTCTACAACAGTCCGTTTCGTCTATAGGCATTACCCGTTGCCACAGCACGCCAATGCCATACCAGCCGCCAAGGCTTCTGAAGCGGCCGGCTTGCAAGGTAAATTCTGGGGAATGTTTGACCTCATCTTCAAGAATCACGCCGATTGGACAGAGCTGGCTGATCCAACTTCTGTTTTTGTTGGATATGCCACCACCCTCGGTCTTGATGTCGTCAAGTTCAAGACAGATTTGAAGAGCAAAGATTTGGTGGCTCGCATCGCCGCATACTCAGATAGTGGTCAAACTACTGGTATCAATGCCACCCCGACCTTCTTTATAAATGGTAAACCCATAACCAATCCACAAGCATATGCAGACTTTAAAAAACTTATTGATCAGGCCGCTTCAGCCAGTTCATATTAGTCTGGCTGTAGTCGTACTAGTGGTCGCTATTATCGGTTTTGCTGATGCTTCTTATCTGGTTATTGAGCATTATCAAGGAGTGACACCGCCTTGCAGCATCACTTCCGGATGTGAGAAAGTCTTGAATAGCTCATACTCCGAGGTGCTTGGAATTCCGGTTTCTTTGCCAGGCGCGCTGTTTTATATTGTGGTGGCCGCTGGAGCACTGGCTTATCTAGAAGGAAGACACGAGAAGCTCTTCCGATACTCACTTTTGTTCACGGTATTTGGTCTATTGGCATCTGTGTGGTTCGTATTTCTACAAGTCTTCATAATCCATTCATATTGTTTATATTGTATGGGTTCAGCGGCAACTTCTACCACATTATTCGTCTTGGCCTGTGTGATTTTGCGTAAATATCGCGCACCAGCTGACGATGCGGTTCTCATTAAATAAAAAGATGGAAAAAAATATAGAAAAAACCCAAACAGACTACGAACTTCTTGATTCTGGTGACGGTGAAAAGCTGGAGCGCTTCGGCGAGTTCACTTTGTCACGTCCAGATCCGCAGGCTCTTTGGCGAAAACTTTTACTGCCGGCCGAATGGAAAAAAGCTGATGGGCATTTTGTTCGCGATACGCGCGACCAACGCGATGATAAAGTTGCCAGCAACAGCGGCAGCGCCAATGGTTGGTCAATGAAAAAAGATATTTCAAATCGTTGGAAGATAGATTTTGCTGGCCTAAAGTTTTGGATACGTCCAACGGCGTTCAAACACGTCGGCCTTTTTCCTGAGCAAATCACCAATTGGGATTGGATGCGCGAGAAAATCGGAAATAAGTCTGAGCAGAGCGGTGAAATAGAAGTCCTGAATCTCTTCGGTTATACCGGTGGTGCCACACTCGCCTGTGCGCAAGCTGGCGCGAAAGTCGTGCACATAGACGGTTCGAAAGCAGCCATAGCTTGGGCTCGCGAGAATGCCGAGCTCTCCGGTCTCGACAAGAAACCTATTCGCTGGATCCTCGACGACGCGCGAGCTTTCGTGAAGCGCGAAATCAAACGTGGTCGTAAATATCATGGGATCATCATGGATCCGCCAGCTTTTGGTCACGGTCCAGATAACGAACTTTGGAAGATTGAAGAAGATTTCATGCCTTTAGTCGAAATGTGTTTTTCGCTTTTAGCGGACAAAGCACCATCGCCGGATTCTGGAGCGAGCAGCCCGCTCTTTTTCCTTGTAAATGGTTATGCTGCAGGGTATTCCGCGATAGCTTATGAAAACGTTCTGAAACCACTCATAGAAAAATATGGCGGCAAGATAGAAAAAGGGGAGTTGACTGTAGCTGAGGCTGTTGGTGCAAATAAAAAAATGGAAGCAGCTCGGCTGCTTCCATGTGGGATTTTTGCTAGGTGGTCGGCATAAGGTAACGCATCTCGATGATGGCGTCACGGAGCTTGAGGCCCATGATCATCGGAAAGTCCTCGGCCGAACCTTTTTCAAAGGAAACTGAATAATGCTCGTGGCCAGGATTCTTCCTGACATCTGGAAGGACGTGGCATTTCAGAGCTTTTACGATGAACCTGTAATAGACCGAGAACACATCTTCCTCAAGAGAGGAGAATCTCACCAGATCCTCCAGATTTTTGTCGAACATGTCGAAGCGGAAGTATTGGGTCTCGGCGGTGAAGTAGACTATTGCTTCAAGGATGATGTCGCGGAACTCAGGATCGACGGCCAAAATGAATTCTCGGCCAATTTCTCTCTCTGGCATCGCTATGTTATTGATCCAGAAAAAGACTCTCACTGAGTCGTCGTCATCGCGCAACTCCAGACAACCGCGGTAGCTGTCATTGCGTGGTTGCTCGACCAATATGAAGCCATTGGCTATCTGTTCTGGGGGCTCGGTTTTGACGAACACCTTTATTAGTTCATTCAAGTTTTACCTCCAAAGACATTCTAGGGTCATTGTTATAATTAGTCAAAGAAGTATAATGGATGATTATCAGTCAACTAATCTGGGTCTATAGAATAGATCCTCCAATCACATGAACCCACAAGAAAAATTTTGGAAATCAGCCAGCATGGCGACTATATTATTAGCCTTATTCTTAGCCGTACTTTCAGTCAAAGGCATAATGTCTATCGGTAGCACAGAATCGGATAAACAGCAGAGTCACACCATTTCTGTTGACGGAACAGGTAATGCTGTGGCTATACCGGATATTGCCACTATCTCATTTACAGTGACAGAAACTGCCAAAACGGTTGCCGCAGCTCAAACTCTAGCCGCCACCAAGAACAATACTACGGTCGCTGCTCTCAAGAATGCCGGTATTGCAGAAAAAGATATCCAGACTACTTCGTACAATATAAATCCACACTATGAATATCAGAATAGTGTTTGTACTGCTAACGGAATTTGTCCCCCTTCGAAATCTATTGTGACTGGATATGATGTCAGCCAAAGTACCAGCATCAAAGCCCATGATCTTACCAAAGTTGGTGACCTACTCACTCTCATCGGTTCAAATGGTGTACAGAATGTCAGTGGCCCTTCATTTTCTGTAGAAAATCCAGACACAGTCCAAGCCGAAGCGCGCGCAAAGGCTATAGATACTGCCAAGGCCAAGGCCGATGTTCTAGCCAGAGCTTTGGGGGTGCATATAGTTCGTGTGGCCAGCTTCTCTGAATCCGGAAATGCACCGTATCCTATAAGATTTGATATGGCGGTAGGCGTGGCTTCCTCAAAGGCAGCTTCTGTAGCACCAGAAATCTCAACCGGTGAACAAAAAGTCACCAGCAACGTGACTATAACTTACGATATAGAATAGCAATAGGTTGTTGATCTAAAAATAGTCTAAAACTCTACCGGATTTTTAAGCAGATGGCTCTCAAGGAAGCCATTTGCTTTTTGTATTATTTGTGATACTATAGTCCTGTAACACCCCCGAAGGGGTTTTTTAATAGAAATCGCCGCCATAAGGCCGGCGCGCAGGAGAAAACATAATAATTAGCAAAAACATGGGAATTATAAATTATTTCAAAGAGACAAAGACCGAGATGAGTCACGTCAATTGGCCGACTCGCGAACAGACCATAAGATTCACGGTTTTGGTCATACTTACGGCTGTTGTAGTAGCAATCATGCTTGGTATATCAGACTTCGTATTTTCCAAGTTGCTCACGCTCGTATTGCATCGATAGTTTGTAAATTAGCAGTCGCGGCCACGGCTTCTTAAGTTCAGATACTTAAATATCCAACCATCAACATGTCAAAACAACACACAACAGGCGAAAGAAATTGGTATGCCATACATACTTATGCTGGCTATGAGAATGCCGTTGCTCGTAACTTGAAGCAACGTATAGAGTCTCTTGGTATGGAAGACAAGATCTTTGCGGTTATTGTCCCATCAGAAAAGAAGATCAAGATAAAAGGCAATAAGCGCGTGGAAGAAGAAGAGAAGATATATCCAGGTTATGTGCTTGTGGACATGATCGTCACCGATGATTCCTGGTACGTTGTCCGTAACACGCCTCGTGTGACCGGTTTCGTTGGGTCTGGAGTCTTTCCGGTTCCATTGGAAAAGAAGGAAGTTGATGCTTTGTTTGCCCGTATGACCAAGGGTGGTATCGAACACGCCATAGACTTGTCAGCTGGGGACCTTATAAAAATCACCGATGGCCCATTCAAGGACTTTGAGGGCAAGGTCAGCGAAGTCGACACCCAAAGAGGGAAGATCAAGGTTTTGGTCTCGATGTTCGGTCGCGAAACACCAGTCGAGCTGGATTTCTTGCAAGTTAAGAAAGTTTAATGTAAGCTAACCCAACAATATCATGGCAAAGAAAATCATAAAAACAGTCAAGGTTATAGCTCCAGCAGGCAAGGCTACACCAGCTCCTCCACTTGGTCCTACTTTGGGTCAGGCCGGCGTCAACATTGGCGATTTCACCAAGAAATTCAATGATGCTACCAAGACCATGATCGGCGACCTTATTCCGGTAGTTATCACAGTCTATGAGGATCGTACTTACAGCTTTGTCTTGAAGACTCCTCCAGCATCGAGCCTTATCTTGAAGGCATTGAAGAAGGAGAAGGGTTCCGGTAAGCCAAACCTCTCCAAGATCGGTACTCTCACCAAGGCTCAGCTCAAGGAAATCGCAGAGAAGAAGCTCCCAGACCTGAATGCCAATGACGTCGAAGCCGCCATGAAAGTCGTCGCTGGTACAGCTCGCTCCATGGGTGTTGAGGTGAAATAAGTCTCGCACGCACGATTGGCGTCAATATAATTTAATAAATAAAAAATCCGGCTCACTGGCCGGATTTTTGTTAGATCACATCATACTCCAGAAGCAATGTACTATCTCCAGTTTGTGTCGAGTTCCTTAATATGAGTCGATGGTCCAGATTTCTACCAAAAAGCTTTATTCCGGCACCGAAAAGGATGGGTTCAATCGTGATATAGAGCTTGTTGACCACACCGCTTTCCATGAACATTGTGTATATTTGAGAACCGCCGCAGATGGCGACTTCTTTGAAGCCTCTTTCATTCAATTCATGAAGCAATTCGTGTGGAGATTTACTGGTAGTTTCCAAAATGTTCTTACCAGTGGCTGCGTCTTTGATCTCAGGAAGTTTTTCTGGTGAATAAACTATGTTCAGACGGTCTTTAAGCGGTTTATCGAGAGTTTTGTATGTGTTCAGGCCCATTACGACCACGCCGGCACGCTTGGTGATTTCTACAAAGCGTCTCTTGTCGTCTTTGCTGGTCCAGAAAGCGGCATGTTCGGAGTCTCTGGCTATGTATCCGTCGGCGGATAATGCGGCAGTGATGAAGCAAATCATGATATGTTGATTATAACATTTTGATACGAATTTTACCCACTGTCATGGTTGCGTCTCGCTGTGGTTAGATTATACTTTACTCCATGACAACAAAAGGCTTCATGACCAACAGCGGCATCTTCGCTCTCGGATCGAACTTCAAAGATCGTTTCGTACCGGATTACAAAAAACTCGGAAAACTGGTTACGCATTGCAAAGCTATCGGACTCAAGATTGTTTTGACTCAAGGAACTTATGACATGGTGCACATCGGTCATGCTAGATATTTCGAAGAAGCCAGAAAGCATGGTGACCTTCTAGTAGTCGGTGTCGATAGCGACAAGAAAGTGCGCGCCAGGAAGGGTCCAGACAGGCCGATAGTCCCACAAACTGAACGCTTGGAAATGGTCACACACATGAGGTCTGTCGATATTGTCACTCTCAAGGAACACAAGGTTCCAAGGTGGCATCTGATCAAGACGGTGCGTCCAGATGTGCTCATTATCACCAAGGAAACCCTGAAGAAATACAATGGTAAGGAGCTAAAAGAGATGAAATCTTACTGCGGCAAAACAGTTGTCCTAAATCCAATGGCCGTTACTTCGACCAGTGCTAAGATCCGTCTATTGCAACTCAAACTAGCCAAGCGTTTTGAAAAGGCGATCGTGCCGAAGCTGGCTGATATGATCTCTGACGCGCTCGGTCATTCCAAAAGCCCGAAGAGCAAGAAAAAATAACATGGAGAAAAAGGAAATTTCCATCCTTGCATATATTCCGGTGCTGCACGAGGGGTACCGCAGATTTTTTGAGAAACACAAAGATGCGAAAAAGCTTTTTTTGCTAGGCACAGACGTCACTCAAACGTTCAGACAACTGGCAAAAGATATCAGAGCGCTTCCGCCAGAATTGATAGCTGATTCTATAAGAGCGTGGAAAATCTTTGATTCGGTTGAGATCGTTGACGCGAAGGCGCTAGAAGGATTCGCTGGTCGAAAACCCACTCTCATAATGCCCGATGAGGACATCATGCACGAATTGCAAGAGAAATATTTTCCGAAGGCCGGTGTATCTTTTGATTCCATATTTCTGCGTTGGGATAAGCACAAATCTTTCGAGAATAAGCCGGTTGAAGCCGATCAGAAGATTTCCGGCGAGGAATTTGATAAAAAGATAATCACTTTATTGCGCAAAGAGGCCGATAAAAGCCCTGATTTTTGGCGTCAGATAGGCGCGGCCGTGTTTCGAGATGGAAAGGCTATTTTGACTGCCTATAATGCCGCCGTGCCGGACCAATACATGCCATATATAGAGGGAGATCCAAGGTCGGACTTCCACAAAGGCGTAAATGTAGAGCTGTCTACATCTTTTCATGCTGAAGCCAGACTTATCGCCGAAGCCGCTCAGAAGGGTATATGTCTAGAAGGTGTGGAAATGTACGCCACAACTTTTCCTTGTCCACCTTGCGCCAAACTCATCGCTTATTCTGGAGTAAAGAAGCTTTATTATGCCGATGGTTATGGCGTTTTGGATGGTGAAAGGATTTTGAAAGATAGAGGAGTCGAGATTATTTTTGTGGAGACAAAACCTGCGAATTGACATACTTCATTCGTCGATGTAGTCTCAAAAATAGAAAGTAGAAGAGGAACAACCCAATAGGAGAGTTTTTCATGTACGAATTCATGAAGCAGCTTGAGGTACCTGGCATCAAGCAAGAAGATATCTGGCAATTGTTCAACGTCAGCTACTTCTCGTATTACCAGCTGAAAGTTCAACAGTTGCGTTCAGGTGAATGTGGTTTTTGCCATATCGATCTCACCATCAACCATCCATTCGACGCCAGGAATGACTCGTGGCACATTTGGGAGAACACTGTGTCGCCTCAACCTGGTCATATCCATCAGTTTGTCATTCCATGCCGCCGGCATGTGATGTCGCTCAATGAACTGACCGACAAAGAAGTAGTCGATCTGCACCATCTGACGAAATGGTTCTGTCGTGAGTTCAATATCACCGGAGGTGTGCAACTTGTCCGCGATGGCGATCCAGCCTTCAATGCCAAAAGCATGCCGCATCTGCACTATAACTATCATGTTCCATCGGGGAAGATGGAGTCCAAGGTGACCATCTGTAAGTCGGAGCAGGATTTGCTCGACAAGTTTGCGATCTTACTGGTTTTCGAGAAGATGCGTATAAACCTCGAAAAGGGATGGTCTCAGTTCGAAGATCTGAGTCCAACAGAGATGGAATTGATCGCAAAGAAACTAGTTCCACCGGTCTCGGCAGCCGCAACCAAGTAAGTCAAGGCTCAAAGGCGTCTCACCTAGACGCCTTTTTTTATTTCCTCCTTATTTTTTGTAATCCTTTGGTTGGCCAAATTTGAATCTCCAAGCCTCGTCTTTGCCGAGTGCTTGTAGATCGGGCTCTATCAAATGTGCGTGTATGTGCAGAACGCTATTTCCATAAGACCCATGTTCTTGATTGCTGCCGAAACGTATGGCAATACCGCCACCGGGGATATTTCTCTTCAGGGATTCTTCTTTGAAGAGCTCTATCAGTTCGGCGCCAGCTTCGGATTCCATTTCTGTCAGGTGCTCGATATGCGTTTTATATATAGCCAAAAGCTGGTGCTTGATCTTTTCATATGGCCATTGGTTGTCAGTCAGGATCCAATATTTTCCTTCTTTGATGATGGGCTTTTTGTGATATTTTTTCAAATTTTCGATGCAAAATGGACAATGTTTTTCCTCAGCGATCTTATGCATCACTTCTTTTTGGTCATCGCGCCTGATGTTGTCTAGAATAATATATTTTTTTGTCATTTTAAGTTATTTTGCGCGCTAGATCGCCACTGGTATGCCTTTTATGCCCGGATGAGGCTTGTAGTCAGACAAAGTAAAATCCTCCTTACGGGTCGCAAAGAAATCTTTTTTGTCTGGATTAAGAGTCATTGTTGGGAAAGCGATCGGTTCGCGTTTGAGCATTTCTTCTACGGCTGGTACTTGGTCGACATAGATATGAGCATCTGAAATAGTGTGAATGTATTCATAAGGTTCCAAACCGGTTGCTTGAGCGATAGCCATGAGAAGGGCGGCATACTGGATCATGTTTGCTGGGACACCGACTGGTACGTCACCAGACCTTTGCATCATATGTAAAGTTAGTTTGTTATTCAATACTCTAAGGTGTATCCAACCATGACACGGCGCCACCACGACCTTTTGCTGTTTTCCTGTACCACGGATAGTGTACTGAGGTATCCACGGAGTTATGAAATGCGTGCGCAGATGTGGGAATTCTTTTATTTGCTCGATTATATTTTTGAATTGATCGAACGTATGACCATCGGCTGTGGGGAAGTCGTGGAAAGCTGCGCCATAAGATCCAGGACCCAGATCGCCAGTCTCTAAGCCGCGTTTTTTGCATTTTGCTTCGGTGCCCCAAGGCGCCCACCAAGAGCAGCCGAACTCCTCGAGCTTTTTCAAAGTCCTTGCTCCATTGGCAAATGCTAAGATTTCCGCTATGGCTTGTTGCCAGATAGTCACAGAAAGCATTGTTGACGTCTTTGGACTCATATTCCTCTCAGTGATCATTGGAAATCCATTTTCCATTTTGAAATGCATCGAGCCCGGACCCATGAGGGTGATAGCATCCACTTCCTGCTGTGTGCCAGTTCTTACTCCTTGTTCCAGTATCCTTTTTAATAAGTCTCGATATTGAGTATCAGGTGTACGTTGGTTGTATGGTTTCATATTTATATATTACCTCATTGGTATTTTATTGCACGGGTGTGGATGGTGCGCCAGCCTGACTTTCCCCTTGCATCTTGAATTGTATTGTGTAATATAACCTCCAGAGCACATGTTCAAGAACCTGTAAGCTCTGCCAGCCTTGGCAGCGTCCAAGACTGGTTTGCATGCATCGGTCAGATCGATGACCGAACCAAAAGGGCCATTAGGCCCTGGCCGACACAATGGAGACCCTATCTCTAATGCACGATCAGGATCCGGTCAGGAGGGTGTGAATAAAAATCACCTGAAGGACTACAAGGACTCGCGTGTTCAATTGGTGGCCTACTCTGTTCCTAGGCCGAAACAAAGGGGGTGGGGAAACTGGACTGCAAACAGTTTACCCCCCACGATTTCTGGTGGTGTCCGCCGTGACTGACGGATGCTCCTCCCGGGCCGGCTTGCTTCTCCTCCTGAAAGCAATGCCGGTCTTTTTCTTTTGCAGCTTTCTTTTGTGGCCAACGCTTGTGTGGCCCGTGCTTTTTTCATGTTAGAATACTATTCTATGAAAGACAAACAAATTAAAAAGCTCTTAGACGCCGAGAAGAAACGCCAGAAGGAGGTCATCAACCTGATTGCTTCTGAGAATTATGTTTCCAATGATGTCTTACAAGCCCTTGGTTCGGAATTGACTAACAAATACGCCGAAGGCTACTCCGGCAAACGCTATTATGGTGGCAATGAGATTGTAGATAAAGTCGAGAGCCTTTGTATTGAGCGTGCCTTGAAACTTTTCAAGCTCGATCCAAAAGAGTGGCATGTGAATGTGCAAGCGTTGTCTGGCTCGCCAGCCAACTTGGCGGTCTATGTAGGACTTTTACCCTCACCGAACTCCAAAGACCCAAATTTCAAACCAGCCAAGATTATGGGTATGTCTCTAGATCATGGCGGTCACCTCACTCATGGTCACAAAGTCTCAGCTACTGGAAAGTTTTGGACACAAGTGCCCTATGGTCTAGATCCAAAAACAGAAGTTTTGAATTATGAAGGTATCCGCGAACTGGCCTTGAAAGAGAAACCAGACATCATTGTGGCTGGCTATACGGCATATCCACGCCGTATCGATTGGGCCAAGATGCGCGAGATAGCAGATGCGGTTGATACCGGCACTGGTAAGAGAGCGCTTCTCATGGTTGATATGTCTCATGTCGCTGGTTTGGTTGCCGGAGGAGTGTATCCACCACCATTTCCTTATGCTGATATCGTGACTACCACAACTCATAAGACTTTACGTGGTCCGAGATCGGCGCTTATATTCGTCCGAAAGGACATACCGGGGCAAGTACCTGTGCGCGAGCTTGATAAGAAAATAGATCGAGCCGTATTCCCGGGTTTGCAGGGAGGTCCTCACGAGAATCAGATTGCCGCGGTCGCAGTGGCTTTGAAAGAAGCCTCGGAGCCGGCTTTCAAGAAATATGCCAAACAAGTCGTGAAAAATGCCGCTGCTTTGGCCGACGAGCTTCATAAGCGTGGCTGGCGCCTTATCTCCGGCGGTACTGATTCGCATCTTATACTTATAGATACTTGGAATGGCGGCAAGAAAAATGAAAAAGGTGCCGGTGCTATATCTGGAAAAGAAGCCAGCGATCGCCTGGAAAAGATTGGTATCATAGTCAATAAGAACGCCATACCTTTCGACACGCGCCCCCCAGTTGATCCTTCTGGTATCCGCATCGGTTCGGCTGCCGAAACAACTCGCGGCAAAAAAGAAAAAGACATGAGAGCGAT
Source organism: uncultured bacterium (assembly GCA_903826185.1). Classification (GTDB taxonomy): domain Bacteria; phylum Patescibacteriota; class Minisyncoccia; order Phycocordibacterales; family PALSA-1337; genus C7867-002. The sequence goes on from CAIKDL010000081.1 coordinate 12,298, forward strand.
CGCCAAGAAGATTGACGAGGCTTTGAAGAAATAGGTCGGCGCATAATATGAAATTAAAGATAAAACGTTTACATAAAGATGCCAAACTTCCGTCATATGCCCATCCAGGCGATGTTGGTCTGGACGTCTATTCGCTGGAAGCTAAAACTCTGAAGCCTGGAGAACATCATATATTCTTCGTTGGCTTTGCCATGGAATTTCCGACCGGTTTTGCAGCGATATTCAAAGACAAGAGTGGTGTAGCTAAAGCTGGTATGCACGTCATGGGCGGCGTCTATGATGCCGGCTATCGTGGTGAATACAATGTTCACCTAGTGAATCTTGGCGATAAGCCGCACACATTCGAAAAAGGAGATAAGCTGGCGCAAATCATAATATATCCGGTAGAGATTGCTAGCATCGAGGAATCCGCAGAACTTTCCGATCACGTGCGTGGCGAAGGCCGATGGGGAAGCACTGGTAAGAAATAGGCATAGGTCACGACGGCGCATCATCTACGTTTGTTCCGGCGCTGTGTTGCGGCAGATTTTTCGCGTTCTTTCTGTTACAATTACTCCATGAAAAATGAACTATCGGCTGCCCTTATAAGGGCTGTTTCAGAGCTTGGTATTGATGCCAGTTCGGTCGCTTTGGATTTTCCGGAAAACGCTGAACACGGCGACTTCACCACCAACGTGGCCATGGTCAATGCCAAAAAACTGGACATGAATCCGCGCGTTTTGGCGGAGAAGATCGTCGCAGAATTCGACAAAAATAAGCCATCATCGATAAAATCCGTAAGCATCGCTGGGCCAGGATTTATAAACTTTGTTTTGGATGTCGAAGCTGTTTCTAAAAATACCCAAGAGATCCTGGCTGGCGCGCCAACGAAGATATCCGATATTGGTCAAGGTAAAAAAGTCTTAGTCGAGTATTCTTCTCCAAATATCGCTAAACCGTTCACTGTTGGACATTTGCGTTCGACTATTATTGGCGACTCGATAGCGCGCATACTAAGCACGCTCGGCTATTCGGTCATCAGAGATAACCACCTTGGTGATTGGGGCACGCAATTCGGCAAGCTTTTGGTGGCTATAGAAAAATGGGGGAATCTGGGTCTCATTGAAAAAGGCGAAGATCCTATAAAAAAGCTCGTCGATCTTTATGTGAAATTCCATGATGAAGTCGATAGATTGGAAAATTCTAACGATGATAAGCTCAAGTCAGAAGCCGCCGAGCTGGAGAAATTGGCCCGCGCAAAATTCCAGATACTTGAGGCCGGTTCTGATCAGAAGATCGTTGATGCTTGGAAGATCTGCGTGGACATTTCCATGAAGGAATTTGCCAAGATCTACCAGAGGCTTGGTGTTGCTTTTGATCCGAAGAGGGGAGATACGCAGATAGGAGAGAGCTTCTTTGTGACTCCAGATAAGATCGAACCTGTTATAGAAGCGCTCGATTCCAAAAAGCTTTTGAAGAAGAGCGAGGGTGCCAAAGTAGTCTTTTTTGGTGGCGACGATCCCAAGAAATGGAAATACCCGCCGCTCATCATCGAAAAGAGCGATGGCGCTTCCATATACGCTACTCGCGATCTGGCCGCAGATCTCTATCGTTTGAATACATATGGCTCGGTCGGCCAAAATGGCGGCCAAAACCTGACCATCATAAATGAAGTCGGCGCCGAACAATCTCTTTACTTCAGACAACTTTTCGAAACAGAAAAGATGCTTGGTTGGTTCACCGATAGCGGGCGCGTGCACGTGTCTCACGGTCTGTACAGGTTCAAAGAAGGCAGGATGTCTACCAGAAAAGGCAAGATCATCTGGTTAGATGATATCCTCGATGAAGCTGTGGCTCGTGCTTCGAAAATAAATGCCGAAAGTGCCGAAGACGTAGCTGTGGCTGCTATTAAATTTAATGATCTCAAACGCGATAGCCTGCAGGACATTGTTTTCGATTGGGACGAGATGATGAACATGGCCGGAGATTCCGGGCCCTATCTGCAATATTCGTGTGTGCGTGCCAAAGCAGTCATGGAGAAAGCGAAAGGACTCGGTATCGTGGCGCGTATTGGCTCTGGACCCGGCGAAGGCAGTACACGCCCAAAGATTGCTCAACTTGATCTTCTTGAGAGATATCTGCTCCGTTTTCAGTCGATCATTGAATTCGCTGGCGCTTCATACAAGCCGAACATCATAGCTAACTATCTTATAAACCTAGCCGCACTCTTCAATAGCTTCTATTCTCAAGTGATAATTGCCGATGTAAAAGATCCAGAGGCGGCCTACAAAGTCGCGGTCACGCAGGCTTTTGCCAAGACCATGGAAAGGGGATTGGATTTGCTCGGGATTAAGGTGCCAAAGAAGATGTAAAAAATGCTAGAATAAGCCATTATGAGTTCACATAGTGAGCGCGAAGAAAAGATACTGGCCTTCTGGAAAGAGAAGGGCATTTTTGAGAAAACACTGGAGAAACCTTCCCCTAAAGGCGAATTTACTTTCTATGATGGCCCGCCATTTGCTACAGGCACGCCTCATTATGGGCACTTGCTGGCTGGTACCATGAAGGACGTTATTCCGCGCTGGAAAACTATGCAAGGCTATCACGTAGCTCGTCGCTGGGGTTGGGATTGTCACGGCTTACCAGTGGAGAATCTCATAGAAAAAGAACTCGGTTTGAAGACAAAAAAAGAGATCTTAGAATATGGCATGAGCAGGTTCAATGACGCCGCGCGCGCCAGCGTCATGCGTTATGCCGATGAATGGCGCAAGATTGTGCCACGCCTTGGCCGCTTCGTGGATATGAATGACGACTATCGCACCATGGATGCGACTTACACTGAGAGTGTTTGGTGGATATTCAAAAATCTATATGACAAAGGCTTGATCTACGAAGGTTTCAAGTCGATGAATCTTTGTCCGCGTTGCGAGACGACCTTGTCGAATTTCGAAGTGGCCCAAGGGTATAAAGACATTACCGATATTTCCGTTTATGTGAAGTTTAAGATTCAAGACCAGAAATTTGGTGCCAATAGTTATCTCATAGCTTGGACGACGACTCCTTGGACACTGCCTGGTAATGTGGCTTTGGCGGTCAATCCGAACATAGACTATGTGAAAGCTCGAGTCACTTATTCTAGCGATATAAATTCAACAGCTGGAGACGCTTTCATCATTGCGGAGTCGCGAATTGCCGCCACATTCAAAGATAAGCCGCACGAGATCATTGAGAAGATTCACGGCTCCGATCTGGTTGGACTTTCTTATGAACCGCTGTTTGATTATTATTCAAATGACGCCAGCCTCAAGAATCGTGAAAATGGTTGGAAAATCTATGATGCGGATTTTGTTACGACTGAAGATGGAACGGGTATCGTACATATAGCACCAGCATTTGGCTCTGACGATTACGACATGCTCGTCAAGCATGATTTGCCGTTCGTCCAACATGTCGCCGTTGATGGAACTTTCAAGAAAGAAGTTATAGATTTTGCCGGTAAACATGTGAAGCCAAAGGATACTGATACAGACAAAAATGCCCACCAAAATACCGATATCGAAGTCATAAAATGGCTAGCCCACAACGGCAAGCTCTTCGAAAAAGAGAAGCTTGTACACTCATATCCGCATTGTTGGCGCTGTGAGACTCCGCTTATCAACTACGCCTCTTCTTCTTGGTTCGTTAAGGTTACGGATATAAAAGACAAGCTTGTAAAAGCTAACAAAAAGATTGTCTGGGTTCCAGAAGAGGTTGGTGTTGGCCGGTTTGGCAATTGGTTGGAGGGTGCGCGCGACTGGGCCGTATCCCGTTCGCGTTTTTGGGGTGCTCCGATACCGGTTTGGAGGGAAGTTGAGAGCGACAAGGCGCAGGATGCCGCGAAAGGCGAGGCACAGAGTCTTAATAGGCTTCACGTTATCGGCTCGATCGCTGATATCAAAAAACACAGTAAAGCCTCGAACACCTACTATGTCATGAGACATGGTCAGTCCGAGGGCAATGTCAAAGGCGCGTTGAATGGAGACAAAAATGTCGCCAACCATCTATCAGAAGAGGGAAGGGCTCAAGCCAAGAAGTCGGCTGTGTCGCTTAAGGATTTTGGTATCGACATGGTGGTTGCCTCACCATTCATGAGGACGCAAGAGACGGCGGACATCGTCATGAACGAACTGGGTTTAACCAAAGATGGACCACAAAAAACCACGCTTATCACCGATGATAGATTGCATGAGCGTGTTATGGGTGAATGGGAAGGCGGCAAAGTCGATGACTTCATCAAAGAATTCCATACCAAAGATTCTTTCATAAAAGGACCCAAAGGCGGAGAAAATTATTTCGATATCAGAAAGCGTGTCGGTGAATTTATATATGACATGGAAAGCAAATATTCAGGTAAGACCGTGCTCATAGTCACACACGGTGCGCCAGCTACTATACTAGTGGCTTTGTCTAGCGGCTTCGATGACAAACAAACCGTCAAATATGAGAAAGAAAATTACTTTGGTAATGCCGACGTCCGTCCGCTCAACTTTGCGCCACTTCCTCACGATCCTGATTTCAGCATCAACCTGCACAGACCATTTATAGACGACATCATTCTTCGTGCTGAGAATGGCAATAAGCTCGTTCGTGTGCCTGATGTTTTCGATTGTTGGTTCGAGTCCGGCGCCATGCCTTGGTGTTCGAATCACTATCCCTTTGAGAATCTCAACAAGTTCAATCCGCGCCACGGCTTATTCTCCAAACCGAAAGCTTATCCAGCCGACTTTATTGCTGAAGGCCAGGACCAGACTCGTGGTTGGTTCTACAGCATGCTTGTCCTCGGCGTGGCTTTGTTCGGAACTTCTCCTTATAAAAAAGTTTTGGTCAACGGTCTAGTTTTGGCCGAAGATGGCGAGAAGATGTCTAAGTCCAAGAAAAATTATCCGGATCCGATGCTCATTGTAGACAAATACGGTGCCGATGCTCTGCGTTATTACTTGATGTCTTCTCCAGTTGTTCGCGCTCAAGATATATGTTTCAGTGAGAAAGGAGTCGATGAAGTCACAAAGAAGATTGTTAACCGCCTCTTGAATGTCGTCTCATTCTATGAGATGTATGCGGATAAGGACGTCAATGGCAATGTCAGCAAAAATGTTCTCGATCTTTGGGTCCTGGCGCGTTTGAATGAGACGATCGCACAAGTCTCTGCCGGCCTTGAATCGGGTGAACTCGATCGTGCGGCGCGTCCATTCCTCGATCTTGTAGACGATCTTTCCACATGGTACTTGCGTCGCTCACGAGATCGTTTCAAAGGCGAGGATGTGGCTGACAAAAATGCCGCGCTTGCTACCACTAAGTTTGTTTTATTGGAGATGTCCAAGCTCGTGGCACCATTCATGCCATTTGTTGCCGAGGATATATATGGACGCGTAGGCAGCGCCGACCTCGAGGGTGGCAACACTCTTGAAAGCGTTCACCTTGAATCATGGCCAATAGCGACAAAGGTCAATGAAAATCTGCTTGATGACATGAGACTTGTTCGTACAATCGCGTCTCAGGGTCTGGAAGCCCGCATGGCTGCCAAGATAAATGTCCGTCAACCACTAAGATCTCTAAAAGTTAGTCTGTCGAAAAATGAGAAACACGGACAATTGAGTCAAGAACTTATTTCCATAATCGCTGATGAGGTTAATGTAAAGGAAGTTGTCTTAGGGGCACGACCCGCAGAAAAAACCGTCGCTTCAGACAAGGTTGCCGGAGTGGAGGCCAAGCTGACGATCGGTGTTGAGCTCGACCGAATCATAACTCCGGACCTGAAAGAAGAGGGGATGGTTCGTGAGCTCACGCGAACAATACAAGACTTACGCAAAGAAAAAGGCCTTACCATAAATGATAAAGCGACCATAATGATCCAAACCGACGAAGCTGGTCGAAAATTTATTGAAAAGAATAAAGAAACTATATCCCGCATGACTTTATTGAAAGATATTGAATGGGGAAGCGTAAGTGGTGAAGTTGAACCTGTGAAGATAGGGGAGCTATCGGTGAAAGTGATTGTTAAATAAACACCAAGGACCATTTTATATAAAAAACGAGACCGCAGGAAACCCCTCCTGCGGTCTGTGTCGATTGGCTCGCGGGCGTTTCCGCATAACCATCAACTATTTTTTGTGTTACCCGCCGGCCAAGGCAGATAACTTTTGACTTCTGATACCACCATGCTTCCGAACTGATGCTCTGGTCCGAGGCCGCAGGACTTTCCGTGATATTGTATCCCGGGAAGAACCGCGCCCAAGGCATTCACATCAGGCATGCTCGAGTGTGTGTATCAGCTCTGGGGTTTTGTAAGAGCTAAGTCGCTACCGATTGGTAGCCCGATCGCTTGCGAACCACTTTGGTGGCATCACGCGCTTCGGCTGTTTTGGGGTGTTTGCAGCACCCTCGTTTCTGACACAATGATAGCATATATAAGCAGTTTGTCAAGTCTAGTCATTATATCCATGGCATCTAATTTTATGAGGTCAATAAATCTGGCTCAATGAAGCCGTCTTACAGATCGGCTTACAAATATTGTATACTTAACAAATGCATGCCATCCACACTACGCCAGGTTTTATCGTCGG
>CAIKDL010000082.1 GCA_903826185.1 uncultured bacterium
AGGAAGTGATTGGAAGCAAACGGCTAGAATACTAGCCAACAAGCTAACCAATCGAAATTTTCATTTTTAAATACAAATTATGGCAACAAAAGCAGTCATAGCTCGCTCAAAGAGAACACCGAAGTTTGCTTCGCGTGTTGTTCGTCGTTGTTTCCGTTGTGGTCGCAAGCACGGTTATATGAGAGATTTCGATATGTGCCGTATCTGTTTCCGTGAGTTCGCCAATGAAGGTACCATCCCAGGCATAAAGAAGTCTTCTTGGTAATGCCTATTTGAATAATATTGAATAAAAAACTTTGAATTTTAATTAAAATGATCACAGACCCCATCTCAGACCTCATAATCCGCATCAAGAATGCCAGCGCTGCCGGCCAAGCCGTCACTCGTGTGAACTGCACCAAACTTACAGAGAACGTCGCTCACGCGCTCAAGAAATCTGGTTATCTCTCTACAGTAGAGAAGGTCAAGCCGAACAAGATCGTCGATGGTTTGGAGCTCGGTCTCATATATTTCGATAAAGAGCCTCGCATTCACGACGCCGACCGTATTTCCAAGTCATCTCGCCGCATTTATATGAAGTCTGGAGATATCCGCACATTCAAGAGCGGTTTCGGCAACACATTCCTTTCTACACCTAAGGGCATATTGGCAGATACGGACGCAAAGAAGCTTGGAGTCGGTGGTGAAGTCTTGTTCAAGATCTGGTAATGACGATATAAAGCCTTACGCCTTTCATTTTCAAACAAAAAACATGTCAAGAATAGCAAAAAAACCAATCATCATCCCAGCCAAGACTGAAGCTACATATGCAGCCGGAGTTTTCACCGTGAAAGGTCCGCTCGGATCCATTTCCAAGAATTTTCGTTCAGAGATAAATGTGGTTATAGAGAATAACACTGTAGCTTTGACTCTTGGCAGCAAGAGTTTGCAAGCTAGAGCTCTTTGGGGTACTTATGCCTCTCATGTGAAGAACATGATCGCTGGTGTCAACAAGGCCTATGAGAAAAAGCTTGTTGTCGAAGGTATCGGCTATAAGGCTGACGTGAGGGGTAAAGATCTGGTCTTAGCACTCGGTTATTCACATCCTATATCAGTCGCCATTCCAGCTGATTTGAAGGTCACAGTAGATAAGACAACCATCACGGTTTCTGGTATTGATTGCGAGAAGGTTGGTCAGTTTGCTGCGAAGGTCCGCGATTTCAAGAAGCCTGAACCTTATCTTGGTAAGGGAGTGCATTATTCCGATGAAGTCGTTCGCAGGAAGCAGGGTAAGAAGGCCGCATAAAGATCACAAAGATCAGGCATCAAATCATTAATTCCAAAAACATGACAACTACCCAGCAAACACAACAGAAAATCTTCGCTCGACGCAAGGCCCGTATTCGCGCCAAGATTTCTGGTACACCGGAGCGTCCTCGTTTGGCTGTTTTCAAGTCACATAAGTATATCTATGCCCAGATTATCGATGACACGAAGGGTCACACTCTAGCTTCTTCGGACTCACGTGAAACTACTGGCAAGAAACCAGTAGAGCGCGCCAAAGAAGTCGGTATCTCTATAGCCAAGAAAGCGTTGGCGGCCAAGATATCCAAAGTAGTTTTCGATCGCGGAGGTTACTTGTATGCCGGTAAGATCAAAGTCGTAGCTGATGCCGCCCGCGAAGGAGGTTTGCAATTCTAATACAGAATAAAAATCATAAATCCATTTTAAAAACATGACTGACCAAGAGATAAAAAAGAATAACGATAACAAGGCCGCACAAGCTACTGTTGCAGCTGCTTCTGTTGGCGCCGCCGGTGCCATTGGTGCAGTTCCAGCCAACAAGATCACTCAAGGCCGCCGTATGCGTGATTCTGCTCAAAGAGGTGGTCATACAGGCATGGGTGTTGGTCAGGGAACTGGTGCTTCTTCAGGTGCTCGTGGTCAAGGTCGCGGTCCTGGTGGACGTGGTGGTAGACCAGGCGGTCGTGGTGGAGACAGAGGCGAGCGCGTCAAGCCAGAATTTGATTCCAAAATCATCGATATACGCCGCGTCACCCGTGTTACTTCCGGAGGTCGTCGCATGAATTTCAGTGTAGCCGTGGTTGCTGGTGACAGGAAAGGCCGTGTTGGTGTCGGACTTGGAAAGGGTAATGACACAGCCGGTGCCGTCGAAAAGGCCACTCGTGAAGCCAAGAAGAACCTCATCAAAGTTCCGCTTTCACCCCAAATGACTCTTCTTCACGGCGTTGAAGCTAAATACTCTAGCGCCCGCATAATGATCTTCCCAGCTCGTGGTCGTGGTATTGTCGCTGGAAGCTCTGCACGTACAGTCATCGAGCTCGCTGGTATCAAGGATGTCTGTGCCAAGCTCATGTCTGGTAGCAAGAACCGTTTGAATATCGCACGCGTGACAGTTGCGGCTCTGTCGCAGTTGAGCAAGGTATCTCGCAACACTCTACTCGGTAAGCCAGCTAAGATTAAATAACATGCAAACCAATCAATTAAAAAGAAGCCATCCAAATACTAAGCGCATGATCGTGGCGCGTGGTGGTAAGCGTGGTAAGACATCCGGTCGTGGAGGCAAGGGTCAGTCAGCTCGCGCTGGTAACAAGCGCCGTCCAGAATGGCGCGACATCATAAAGCAATTGCCTAAGCTGCGTGGTCG
>CAIKDL010000083.1 GCA_903826185.1 uncultured bacterium
AAACTAACATGCGAAGAAAATTAAACATCAAAAGAGAATTGAAGCCTGATATAGACTATCAGTCATTGAAATTGGCCAAATTTACCAACTACATCATGGATTCTGGAAAGAAGACCATTGCCAGAAAGATTGTCGCTGACTGTATGAAGGCGATCAAGGAGAAGGCTAAGGTTGAGAATCCTCACGAAGTCTTCGAGGCCGCTTTGCGCAACACTGCTCCTGCCATGGAAGTCCGTTCACGCCGCGTTGGTGGTGCTAACTATCAGGTTCCTCGTGAAGTTCGCCCAGAGAGAAAGAGCGCTTTGTCCATGAAATGGATCATCGACGCCGCTCGTTCCAAGAAGGGAGCCCCTATACACCTCAAACTCGCCGACGAGATTATCGCTGCTTCGAAGAATGAAGGCGAAGCTGTCAAAAAGCGTGAGAACGTCCACAAGATGGCCGAAGCCAACAAGGCTTTTGCTCACTTTGCTTGGTAATAGAGAACCACAATTTCTCCTCATAATCTAAAAATTAGTACATTAAACCAAATCAAATAAAATGAACCGCGACTATCCTCTAGCTCAAGTACGTAACTTCGGAGTCATCGCTCACATCGATGCTGGAAAGACTACGACTTCTGAGCGCATTCTCTATTACACTGGCGAGATCCACAAGATCGGTGAAGTACACGAAGGTGAGACTACCACTGACTGGATGGAACAAGAGCGCGAGCGCGGTATCACTATCACAGCCGCTGCCATCACTTGTTTCTGGAACCCGACATATATGACTGGTGTGAAAGGTGCTGATGGTAAGCAGGATGTTTCCAAGAAAGTCCGCTTCAACGTTATCGATACACCAGGACACATCGACTTCACTGTAGAAGTGAAGCGTTCTTTGCGTGTGCTCGACGGTGCGGTTGTGGTCTTCGACGGTGTGGCCGGCGTGGAACCTCAGTCAGAGACTAACTGGCGCTATGCCGACGACGGAAAAGTTCCTCGTCTTTGTTTCATCAATAAAATGGACCGCATGGGTGCTTCTTTCGAACGCTCATTCCAATCCATTGTTGAACGTCTCAACAAAAATGCTATTAGATTCCAACTCCCGATCGGTCTAGAAGGCGAGCACAACGGTGTCGTTGATCTTCTCAAGATGAAGGCTTATTACTTCGAAGGTGAAAAGGGAAAAGATGTTGTTGAAAAGGAGATTCCTGCCGACATGCTTGAAGACGCCAAGAAGTATCACGCTATTCTCATTGAAAAGATTGTTGAACAAGACGAGGCCGCCATGACCGAATTTCTCGAAGGTAAGTCTTTCGAGGGTCAGATCGACCGCTTGAAAGCTATAGTCCGCAAGGCTGTTATCGCTAATCATATTTTCCCGGTCTTCACTGGTTCAGCTCTCAAGAACGTCGGTGTGCAGTTGGTCCTCGACGCGGTTACCGACTATCTACCTTCACCTCTTGATATGCCAGCTATTAAGGGTATCGATCCAAACACCGGTGCAGAAATCGAACGCCACGCTTCAGATGAAGAGCCTTTCTCAGCCCTTGCTTTCAAGTTGCAGAACGACCCATTCGTCGGTGCGCTGACATTCTTCCGTGTTTATTCCGGAATCATCGAGGCTGGTACTTATATTTACAATTCAACAACTGGCAAGAAAGAACGCCTCGGTCGTATCGTCCGCTTACAAGCCGACAAACGTGAAGAGGTGAAGAAAGTCTTCGCTGGTGAGATCGCTGCCGCCGTCGGTCTCAAAGATGCTCTTACTTCGCACACATTTTGCGACGAAAACAATCCGATAGTCTTGGAAGTTATCAAATTCATGGAACCGGTCGTGTCTCTACGCATCGAACCGAAGACAAAGGCCGACCAAGAGAAGATGGGTATGGCTCTACGCAAACTTGGTAATGAAGATCCTACTTTCAAGATCTCTTCAAATTCCGAAACTGCTGAAACAATCATTTCTGGTATGGGTGAACTTCACCTCGAGATCATGGTTGACCGTATGAAGCGCGAATTTGGTGTTGAAGCCAATGTCGGCGAGCCGCAAGTGGCCTATCGTGAAACTATTCTTGGTACTGCTGAAGCTGAGCACAAGTACATCAAGCAGACTGGAGGTAAAGGTCAATACGGTCACGTCCGCCTTACTTTGAAACCTATGGAGAAGCTTGTCGAAGGCGAGAAAATCCCGAAGAACGTCAAGCGTTATGATGATTTCGAATTCATCAACTCCATCAAAGGCGGTGTCATCCCTCAAGAATTTATTCCTGCCGTTGAAAAGGGAGTTCACGAAGCCATGGATCGCGGTATCGTTGCTGGTTACAAGATGGTAAATATATCTTGTGAACTAACATTCGGTTCTTACCACGACGTTGACTCATCGGAAATCGCTTATAAGATCGCGGCTTCACAGGCTTTCCAAGATGCATGTAAGCGCGCTAAGCCTGTTATCCTCGAACCGATCATGAAGCTAGAAGTTGTCTGTCCAGAAAAATATATGGGTGACGTCAATGGTTCCATCGCTTCCAAGCGCGGTCAGATCGAAGGAAGCAACCCGAAGGGTCAAGTTATCTCGATCATTGCAAAAGTTCCATTGTCAGAAATGTTCGGCTATACAACACAGCTTCGCTCTATGACTTCTGGTCAAGGAAGTGCGCAGTTGGAATTCGATCACTATGAAGTGGTACCAGCTAACGTAGCTTTGGAGATTGCAGAAAAGAGGAAATAATATCGTTAAGTCTAGTAATATCTTTTAAGAAAGGCCCCTTATGGGGCTTTTCTAATCCCATTCGGGGTTAGTTCCCCGAAG
>CAIKDL010000084.1 GCA_903826185.1 uncultured bacterium
CCAATGTATATGCGGGGTTTTGCGCTGGGGCTTGAAATGTGGGCCTGATAAAAACCTTATCTTTACCGGCTGCTACATAAACTAGTTGGCCGGAAAACTGCAGGGCCTCACTTTTCTGTTGACATATGATGTACCCCGGGATACCAACATAAGTATAGTCTGTCTGGGTGTTATCAAGCGATTTCCAACCCCATTCAGGCTTACTTTGTACAGACACTGTTTGAGCCTGCGCAGCTGGAACGATTGAGCCCTTACCACAACCAAGCACCAACACCGCCACCGCGACGAAACATATGCAAGAGAGCTTCATAAACTCCTCCTTTTTGGTTTTCTAAAAATACCCTAACACAAGAGATTGCGCTATGTCAATACAAGAGAGGTATTTAAATTATATATCCAACGTCGCCAATTTGGCGTTCGATTGTATGAAAGATTTTCTAGCTGGAACGTCGTCACCCATAAGCATATCGAAGACCTTGTCGGCTTCCGAGGCATCCTCGATCGAGACCTGTTTCAAGATGCGCTTATCGGGATCCATGGTGGTTTCCCAAAGCTCATCGGAGTTCATCTCTCCAAGACCTTTGTAGCGTTGTATGGATATTTTCGGAGTCTTCCCTTTTCCAACTGCTGCATCTTCTTCGGATTCTGCAGACGCTTCGTCTGAACCGGCTTCACCAGCAACCCCGGCTGCTTCTAGTAAGTCGGCCTTAGCACTTTCTAAGATAGCCTCGTCTGCCAATGCCGCTTCATCGAAATCTTTTCCAAGCGCTTTGGTCTTGGATTGTTCATCATAGAAATACATGAGCTCTTTGCCGCGCTTGACCTTATACAACGGTGGCTGCGCGATATAAACATGGCCAGCATCTACCAAAGGTCTGAAGTGGCGATAGAGTAGAGTCAGGATCAGTGTGCGAATGTGCGCGCCATCAACGTCGGCATCTGTCGCCAAGATAATCTTGTGATAGCGGAGCTTGCTTATATCGAATGTGTCGCCGATAGCTGTTCCGAGCGCCAACACCAAGTTCTTAATCTGTTCGGATCCAAGCATGCGGTCCAAACGAGCGCGTTCGATATTCAGGATCTTTCCACGCAAAGGCAATATAGCCTGTGTACGACGATCACGCCCTTGCTTAGCAGTACCACCAGCAGAGTCACCCTCCACTATAAACAGCTCAGAATCGGCCGGATCGTTAGATTGGCAGTCAGCGAGCTTGCCAGGCAAAGTCATGCCTTCCAGCGCACCCTTACGTAGAACGCTGTCCTTGGCCGCTTTGGCGGCTTTACGGGCCTTCATGGCCAATATAACCTTGCCTATTATAGCCCTAGCTTCCTCGGGATTTTCTTCCAGAAAGGCAGCGAACGCATCACCAAAAACAGTGGCCACAGCACTCTGTGCTTCCATGCTTCCAAGCTTAGCTTTTGTTTGTCCTTCAAATTGGATCTCACGCAACTTCACCGATATAACCGCTGTCAAACCTTCCAATGCGTCGTCACCAGTGAAACTCTCTTCACCATTCTTGGTGAGGTTATTGTTCTTGGCATAGGTGTTGAGCGACCTGGTAAGCGCTGTCTTGAATCCAGTCAAATGAGTACCACCTTCAGGTGTATGTATATTGTTGGCAAAAGCAAGGATACGAGATGAAACATCGTCGGCGTATTGGAGAGCGACCTCGACAGATTCAACGCCTTCAACTTTTTTCTCGACATAGAAGATGCTCTTGTGGCTAGGCTTCAAAAGCTGGTTTGTGAATTTGATCAATGAAACGAGTCCACCTTCGAAATAAAATGTATGCGATGGTGCGTCGACGCCAGTCTCACGCAAGAAGAAGATCTCATCATCTTGACCGAATGTAGGAACTTGAGCGCGTGCATCGATGATGCTTATACGTAAACCGCGCACCAAATATGCCTGCTGACGCATGTGACCAACTACGCGGTGCCATTCAAAATTTACGCCCTCCTTGAATATCTCTGTATCTGGTTCGAATGTAACGATAGTTCCATGCTGTTTGGTCGATCCAATCTTCTTGACCGCGGCTTTGCGTTTGCCCTTGGAATATTCCTGCATGTATATACCACCATCTTTGTGCACAGCAACTTTCATATAAATAGAGAGCGCATTTACTACCGATGCGCCAACTCCATGAAGACCACCAGAAACTTTGTAACCAGTCGTTTCGCCGCCAAATTTACCTCCAGCGTGCAGTACAGTCATGATAGTCTCGAGTGCGGAGACTTTCGTTTGTTTGTGTATGTCGACGGGAATACCACGACCGTTGTCCACTACACGCACGCGGTTGCCTGGCAAAAGCGCAATCTCGATATCGTTAGCAAAACCTCCCATGGCTTCGTCGCGAGAGTTGTCGAATATTTCTGTAATAAGGTGATGCAAACCATCTGGACCGGTCGTGCCGATATACATTCCGGGACGCTTGCGCACTGGATCGAGACCCTCAAGAACCGTGATGGAAGA
>CAIKDL010000085.1 GCA_903826185.1 uncultured bacterium
AATGATTTCCCGGTTTTGCGGGTTATTAGTCGAGAGATGGTTTTATGCACAAGCTAGTTATTGACTAAATTTATTTTTTGTTGTAATATTTAGAATCAAATTAAATAGAACATTAACAATTTAAAAATAGATATCATGGACAAGAACTACGAAGCTCCTACAGCGGAGAATAAATGGATTAAAAAGTGGAAAGAAATGGGCATCTACTGTTTCGAAAATAACAGTGAAAAACCGGTTTTTTCCGTAGATACACCCCCTCCGTACGTAAATTCAGACCACTTGCATATTGGGCACGCGATGTCTTATATCCAAGCTGAAATTATTGTTCGCTACAAAAGGATGAAGGGGTTTAATATCTTTTATCCTATGGGCTTTGATGACAATGGTTTGCCAACAGAGCGTTACATCGAGAGCAAGTATAAGATTAATAAAAAAGCAATTCCACGTCAGGAATTTATTGATCTGTGTGTCGAAGAAACGATGAAGGGGGCGATTAATTATCAGAGATTTTGGGAATCTTTAGCAATCGGTGTCGATTGGTCATTGAACTACAATACCATCGGTACTCTTTCCCAAAAGATGGCGCAGCGGTCATTTATTGACCTGTTCAAGAAAGGCTTAGTTTATCAGCAGGAATCGCCTACGTTCTGGTGTCCTAGCTGTCAAACGGCTTTAGCTCAGGCGGATCTGGAAGACAAAGAAGAAAAGGCGAAGATGTTTTATCTCAAATTTTCTATTTTTGATTCCAGCGAGAGCATAATTATTGCGACTACAAGGCCAGAGCTACTTCCGGCTTGCGTTGCTCTTTATGTTAACCCTAATGACGAACGCTATTCTCATCTGGTTGGCGGCAAGGTGACAGTGCCTATATTCAATCAGGAAGTGCCGATTTTATCAGATAGTGAAGTTGATCTATCCGTTGGGACTGGCGCGATGATGGTTTGTACTTGGGGCGATGCCGAAGATGTTCGAAGATGGAAGAGCGATAAGCTGGAGACCAGGCCCCTCGTTGGCCGAGATGGTAGATTAAATGAGATCGCTGGAGAATTCCAAGGTCTCAAGCTCGCACCAGCCAAGCAGGCGATAGCCCAAAAATTACGAGAAATGGATTTACTTATTCGCGAGGACGACATCACTCATGTTAAGAAGGTTCACGAAAGATGTGAAACACCGGTGGAGTTTTTATCATCAAAACAGTGGTTTATTAACATCTTAGACAGTAAAGAGGAATTTTTGCGTTTAGGCGAAAGCTTCAAATGGAACCCAGATTCAATGAAAATACGCTATGACGACTGGGTTTCTAATCTAAAATGGGACTGGTGCATATCTCGTGATCGTTATTATGGCGTTCCTTTTCCAGTATGGCATTGCATGGACTGCGGTGAAATTGTTTTACCGGAGGATGCAATACTTCCCATAGACCCTCGTGGCGAGATTCCTCCTGGAATTAGCTGTCGTCACTGTGGCGGCGGTAATCTTGTGGGGGAGAATCAGGTAATGGACACTTGGATGACGTCCTCTTTATCACCGTTAATCAATGCTAAGTGGCTTGAGGAAAATAACTTGATGGATAAGATTTATCCTTTTAGTTTGAGAGTTCAAGCTTTCGAGATTATCCGAACCTGGCTCTTTTATACGGTGGCTAAATCATGGTTCCACACCCAATCCATCCCCTGGAAAGAGGTAATGATTTCCGGTTGGGGCTTGGACAAGAACGGCAAAAAAATGT
>CAIKDL010000086.1 GCA_903826185.1 uncultured bacterium
GACGGTGACACCATCGTTCTTAATGCGATTAATGATTTGCTCCCTTACTTCAGGAGCTATGCGATGTTTTGTCATATGCTTGTATATTAGTGCTGTTAATTATACAAGGTTTGTGTCTGAAATTCGGGGGGAGGGCCAACGGCAGTGAATTGCCGGCGCCAATCTTCACACCGACCACCAAAGCCGATGAAGGCCACGATGAGGCCATGAATGTCGACGAGGTGGCGCAGAAATTCGGCGCCAGACCGGAACGGATGGCCTTGGCCGCATTCTCATTGGCGGGAAAATATGCCCGCAATCGTGGCATCATCATCGCCGACACCAAGAAGGAACTTGGGCTCGATGAGCTCTGTCGTCTTTGCATTGCCGACGAAAAGTTCACACCGGACTCCAGTCGATTCTGGCCGGCTGACCTCTGGCTCTCCACTCGTGGAAGCGGGAAGGCGCCGGACTCATTCGACAAAGAGCCGATCCGGATCTATTTCCGCAAATGGCTCAAGGACCACGGCATCGAGAAATTCGATCCCAAGAATCCGGAGCACGTGGAGATTGTCCACGCCATGACGGTCGATCCGAAGATCATCGCCGAGACCACCCGTCGTTACCGCTATATCTTTTGGCGGTTGTCGGGAATGATGCTCGAAAGATATCAGCGCAACGCGATGGGCATCAAGGTTGATATGCCGACACGAAAAATCTTGGCCCTGATCGGCAGCGAAAGTGATGCCAACCAGATTCAAGTCGGCATGGATCACTTGCGTCAAAACGCTCATGGCGAACTCCATGTAATGAGCTGCCATCGCAACTCGAAAGAACTCGACGAAGGGGCTCGTGGTCACTTCCTCGACTTCGACGCGATCGTAGCCGGCGCCGGTGAAAGCTCGCAACTGTCTGGCGTGTTGAAAGCCAAGCTCTGCGAGAACGGCCGTCCGGATATCACAGTGATTGGTGTCGGTTTCAAGGGTAAAACCGCCGAAGCCGACCAAGCTGCCAAGTCGGCAATCGAAAGATTACCAGGTCAGCCAGTCGAGCTTGATCCTAACGGCAAGGCCTACTTCGGACCCGAAGGATTCCTGGCCGCCTGCATCGCCGCTACTGGCAACGAGTTCATGACCAAAAAGTACGGCAGCAAACCGACCAAGCTCCTCGAAAAGTTCTAAGTCACAACGCAACCAACCGCGGTCCTCCCTTCTCGGGAGTTCCGCGGTTTTTTATTTGGAAAATTTGGCGCAAAATTTGGCGCCGAAGTTAATGAACCGGCATCCACTTATTACTTCCAGCCCTTATTTTCAACTTTTCTATCCACGAACCATTCATCGGAAGGATTGAACCACCAAGAATCCGGGTGTGTATTCAAAAGAACTTTGACCAGCTTTTGAGCAGCGGGGGTCTTCAAACGCTTTGCAGCGATGGCGATCCATTCCTTGGCTTTAATATTGCCTTTCACTTCTTCTGTGCGCAGAGTAGAAATCCATTCCAGTTGATCGGCGTCTTTCACGAGTTTAGCCTCCAATGACACCTTCGCTTGCTCCTCAGTGAAAAGCTCCAAGATCTCGGCACCAAATGGCACTGACTTGGCGATGTCCGCCACCGCCACCGCTTCAGCCAAACGGCCATAGCGCTGATGGGCATAATTGTGATCAGAAGTTCTACCTTCGCCGATATCATGGAAAAGGGCCATCAACATCACCTTCTTCATGTCAGCTTTTGGTTCCAAATGTGCCAATGCATAGGCGATCATGGCCGTATGGAACATATGTTCAGCCACCGACTGAGTGCCAGTACCAAGAAGCCAAAATCCGGAGCGAGGAGTCTTGCTGATATTTCCTGTCTCGTAAACGAAATTGGCGAGTTGGTCGTAAACGTCTTTCGCAGGATTTTTTGCCGGTTTTTTGTTTTTGATTGTCGCCATGATTTTATTAAAATTAATTCTTATAAAGATTCTCTTTCCCACACCAAGCACACCACCATTTCTTCTTTGCGATAGGCGCATCGCCGACTGACCACCATTTTTTGCAATACACGCATCGGAAATGATGCAATTTCTCTATAGATCTTTTACTTATTTTGACCATGACATTTCTTGTATTTCTTGCCACTGCCGCAAGAACATGGGTCGTTGCGACCGATCTCCGGCTCGCCACTTTTTTTGCCAGCCGCGCTGCCAACACCGCCTGTAGAATTTGTGCTACCAGCAGAACCATCTCCGCCACCTATCAGCTGCGCATTTTCGTGAACCTCTTTGAGATCAGCAGCTTCAGAGTCTTTAGCCGAAACGGCTGCGCCATTATTTACAGGAACGATATGCGGCAACAAACGGATGACTTGGTCACGCATAGCATTTTGCATTTCCTTGAAAAGGCGCAATCCTTCTTTCTTGTATTCAACCAATGGATCGCGTTGTCCATATGCACGCAGGTTCACACTCGAACGCGTGTGGTCCATGACTTCGAGGTGCTCAACCCAATACATGTCCGTGGCCTGCAAAAGCACGATGCGTGCAGCATTCAAGAATGCCTCACGACCGAACTCGGCGATCTTCTTGGAGATAAGCTCAATAGATCCAACATCGCCAGCGACAATCTCTTCCAATTCAGCTTCAACGTCATCGACAGAACCTAGCAAAAGCTTGCGACGACGAGCATAGACACTGCCGCGCTGCGTGTTTATGATGTCATCGAACTCCAGGACATGCTTACGTGAATCAAAGTTGAATCCTTCGATCTTTTCTTGAGCGCTTTCGAGAGCATTGGAGATCATCTTATGCTCTATCGGTACATCTTCGGCGACTCCCAGTTTGTTCATGAGGCCTTTCAACATATCTGAAGCAAAGACGCGCATCAGAGTATCTTCTAGCGAAACGAAGAATTGAGTAACGCCAGGATCGCCTTGACGACCAGAACGACCACGAAGTTGATTATCGATACGACGAGCCTCATGACGTTCAGTTCCAAGCACGAACAAACCTCCGAGTTTTTTAATCTCGTCAGCAGTTTCAGGAGTACTCGGCACGCCGCCAAGCTTGATATCGACGCCACGACCAGCCATGTTGGTAGCTATGGTGACTGCGCCTTTGCGACCAGCCTGAGCTATGATCTCACCTTCCCTCTCATGGTTCTTAGCATTCAAAACTTCGTGAGGAATGCCTTCAGCTTTCAAGAATTGCGACAAAATCTCATTTTTCTCGATCGAAACAGTGCCGATTAAGACCGGCTGACCCGCATCGTGGACTTTGCGAACTTCACGAGCAATAGCTTTGAATTTGCCGATTTCCGTCTTGAAAATTTGATCGTTGCGGTCATCGCGGATTGTCGGCTTATTGGTCGGAACTATAGCAACTTCGAGACCATACACCTTGAAGAACTCTTCGCCGGAAGTAGCGGCTGTACCAGTCATTCCAGATATCTTCGGATACATGCGGAAAAAGTTTTGGAATGTAATCGAGGCATACGTGCGCGATTCCTGCTGTATGCTCACGCCTTCTTTGGCCTCGATAGCCTGATGCAACCCTTCTGACCAGCGACGACCAGGTTGCATGCGTCCAGTGAATTCATCGACGATGACGATCTCGTTGTTCTTCACGACGTACTCTTTGTCTTTGTGATAGAGTGCCTTAGCACGAATAGCCGTCTCCAGGTGATGGACGAACTTGATGCCTTTGTCGGTATATATATTTTCCACACCAAGAGCCTTCTCGGCTTTGCTGATACCAGCATCCGTAAGCGTGATGGCTTTGCGCTTCTCATCTTTTAGATAATCAACATCCTCAATAAAGCTGGCGGTCATGGATGCGAATTGTTTATAAATAGCTTCAGCGTCACGTGTTGGCGCAGAAATAATGAGCGGCGTGCGCGCTTCATCTATGAGAATAGAGTCGATCTCATCGACGATGGCGTAGTTTGGATCACGCTGACGAAGATTTTTTGAACTGTATTCGAGGTTGTCGCGAAGATAGTCGAAGCCGAATTCATTGTTGGTACCATAAGTAATGTCAGCCATGTAAGCTTCGTGGCGAGTACAAGGTCGCAAGAATTCATGGACGACATGGAAAGAGCCAGTTTCGTCGCGCTTCTTGTCGAGTTCGTCGATTTTTTTGTCGCCATCAGCGTCGTCTGCGTTAGTCGCAGGTACAGGCGCAGCTTTATGTGCCGGATCATATATGAAACTAGACTCGTGATTGATGACACCGACAGTCAGTCCGAGCGCGTCGTAAATCTGACCCATCCAAACAGCATCGCGGCGTGAAAGATAATCGTTGACGGTGACAATGTGGACTCCTTTACCTGTGAGCGCATTTAAATACGCTGGCAATGTCGCCACCAAGGTCTTTCCTTCACCAGTGCGCATCTCGGCAATGGATCCGCTGTTCAAGGCCGCGCCACCAATGATCTGCACATCAAAATGCCTCTGACCAAGGGTCCTGCGTGAAGCTTCACGAACAAGAGCAAAAGCTTCGGCTTGTATCTCGGCCAAAATAGCCTTCTCAGCATCGGTTGCACCTATGGTTTTTGCGCTCTCACCAGAGTTACTTCTAGCCTCCTTGAGTCGTGCCTGAAAAGCCGCGGTCTTCACCTTCAGATCTGCGTCAGAAAGAGCCTGCGTCGCTTGTTCTAGCCCATTAACCTGCGCCACCAATGGCTCGAACTCTTTTAGTCCTTTAGTGTTGGAACGGCTGAAAATATTGCTTAAAAATGACATCGTTTGGCCACTTTAGCATATTTTACCCAATAAAAAAACCCGCTGCGGGGCACGCCCATCAACACACCCACTCCACTTCCGCTTCTATTACGATTCCAGTTTTATCCTTCACGCGATGCATAAGCTCACGCGACAGAGCTAGGACATCCTCAGCTTTAGCACCGGCTTGAGCGACTAGAACAAGCGCCTGCTTGCCATAAGTGCCGACTTTGCCACCGCCAGCTGTGTCAAAAGTGAGCCCGCGGGCATCACAAACTTTGTCGAGAATCCAACCCAGAGAAACTTTAACCGTACCATCATCTTCAGGATAGCCAGGCAAGCCGGGATACTTCGCCTTGAGCTCGTCGAACTGTGCCACGGAAACATTTGGATTTTTGAAAAATGAACCGGCAGTCCCCCACTTCTTCCAATCTGGCAACTTGGCGGTACGGATATCGATGATCGCTTTGCGCAAATCAACTAGTGACGGACTGGTCATGCCGTGCGTATTTAGATATTCACGAACATCTTTATAATCCATTTTCAAAACTCCACCCTTGGAAAGTTTGAAGGCTACCACAAGTATCACATATCGTCCGCGCTCCCGTTTGAAAATACTATCGCGATAACCAAAACGACAATCTTCCTTGGAGAATAGATAGGCTTTCATATCCTTCAGATCCAGAACACGCATGAACACAAGATTATCCGAAACTTCTGCGCCATAGGCACCAATATTCTGGACTGGCGCCGCACCAACGGTCCCGGGTATGGCTGACAGATTTTCCAAACCATACAATCCTTTCTGCACAGAATACTCCACTAGAGAATCCCAAGACTCACCGGCACAAGCCGACACAGTGACGCCATCTTCCAAGATATCTATTCCTTTGTATTCCATTTTGATCACTAGTCCGTTGAAACCGGCATCAGAGACAAGCATGTTCGATCCGCCACCCAAAATAAGAATCGGCAAGTCATTTGCGCCAGAAGAATTTGGCGCATCGACCAACTTGCGCGACCTAGCGAATTTCACTGCTTCTATCAGCTCGTCCTCATTTTTTACGATACAAAAAAATCGGGCTGGTCCTCCGATCTTGAAAGTCGTGTATTCGGCTAGCGATATGTTTTCTAAAAATTTCATGGTATTGCACCAACTGACGGCGACGGGTGTGAGCTCCAAATATAATGTCTAAATATAATGTGAGTACAGCCGTCGCCATCACTTGGTACAATCTGTTACTGATTATACCTCAAAGCCTCTCCAAAACGCAAAAGGCCGCCGAGGGCGGCACTTTGCGAGACATTTGTTTGGAGAGTGCCCACAACATGGGTACTCACGTCACAAATATAGCATATTACAACACAAAAATCAAGACAAAATTGTGTGGATAATTTGCCTAAATATGGCCTATTTCATCTGTTTTATGGCCTGTTCCACGGAGTCGGTATATTCAGGATGATCCTTCTCTATATCCTTCAAAGTCTGAATCGCATCAGATTTCAGGCCGGCTGTGTACTGAGTCTGAGCGAGCATAGCTTTGGCTTGGAGATTGGTGCTGTCATTGGCAACCATATTCTTGTATATGCTAATAGCTTTGTCGTATTGCTTGAGCGAAGTGAAGACTCTGGCCATGGTGTCTGACTGGAATATGGCTGGATTGCCCTTGAACATATCCCTAGCTTGAGCTTCTTTACCGCCGAAGACCAAAGCTGAAGCATAAGCGAGCTGTGCTTGCGGATAGGTCTGATCTGAATCATAAGTCGCCTTTAGTAATTCTATAGCCTTATCTGGTTTGCCTGTATTTAGATATCCAGCAGCCAAATCGAAGTTTATCGACTGTTTACCAGGAGACAACATGTGAGCGGTTTCAAGTATTGGTATAGCCTTGGCGAATTGATTTACGGCCGTCAAGAAAGAACCTCCGAGAGTGTATATGCGGGCATCTTTAGGGGTGGCGGCGATTTGATCGGTGATGGCTTGGTCAGCAGTAGCGAAGAAAGATTGTTTGAGAGGCCCAGGAACTTGCTGACTAGAAATCACCGTAGAAGCACAGGCCAGTATCTGTTCTCTGGTTTCTTGATTGGCAACATAAGTATCAATAGCAAGAGCCTTCTTAAATAGATCTGGATCCGGAGTACCTCCCTGCTGACACTGTTCCATGGCAGCGATGAGACTAAGGTTAGCTTGTATGGGTCTGGTATTCCAGAAATACAGACCGGCGATCAAAAGCACTATCACAATAGGAGCAACGACGTATTCTATGGCGTCATTACTAACTGAGACGCTGCCACACAAGACCTTCGGCTCAGACTTTTCGTGATCGGGGTTTTTCGTTCCGCCTTTGTTTTCAAGGGAACGCAACATCAGAGCCAAACCAAGAAGGGCAAAGAATGGTGCGTAGCTAGCCAAGTTGTCGAAGACGAAAACATTGTTCACGGCGTAGCCAACGACAAGACCTGTGAGCACGCTCTTCACGGAAACTGGCACACTGGATTTCCAGACCAATACCAAGAACAAAACGTAAAGCGAAAGATAGGCCAACAAGCCAACAAGACCAGAAGAAACTAGCCAATCCAGATAAACGCTGTGAGCTCGATCGAACCACTGCTCTTGGCTCCACATGTGCGGATTGTAATTGGCATTGAAGATATAGTTGAAATTCTCTTGTCCCCAACCGAGAATAGGCCTCTGTTTGAAGCCTTTTATGGCCATCGGCCAAATGTAGGCGCGGCCTTCATTCTGGAATTCAGAAAGAGATATCGATGTTAGGCGACTCAAGCTTTCGCTTTTAGCCACAAATTTCACCAACGGCTCAAATCTGACGACAGAGCTTATTGGATTAGTTTTAGCAACCTCGTTGGATCCATTCGACCAAGTAATGAAACCAATCAACAAAACAATGATAATCACGCCGCCAGAGATAAGACGCCAGTTTTCCGTAGAAAGCACATGCTTCGATGAATCGTGAGCAGAATCTTTGTGACCACCGAATATGGCGTACAACAAAAGAGCAAGCATGATACCACCAACATAACCGATGATGGCACCACGAGTGGCCGTACTGAAAAGTATCGTGCCAAAGAAAATGGCGAGGATAGCATAGACCCATTCTCTGACAATGAAAATCGTGCGGTGATGATGTGCCAACAAAGCTTTGCGCTCTATTTGAGTTGAGAGGAACATGTAAACAGCGATACCGGAATTGATAAGCATGTAGACGGCCATATAAGCCGCATTACCCAAAAATGAATCAGGACGAGTAGAGCTTTGCTCTATGGCGATCTTGCCAGCCCACTGTAACACTCCACGGCCAGCAACACAGAAAGCGACAAAGAGAGAGACATTTAACCAACGGAACCACAGACGTTTCCCTTCTTCGCCCTGACCAAAAGTGTAAGTAATGGCCATGAAGAACATCCACAAGTGAAATACCACCAGCCATCCTTCCATACGCTCGAAGTTGGACGTGATGCTGCGTATAGGATTGGCACCGAGAAGATCCGCAACCAAAGCTACGCCAGCGAATACCGTCACGGCGATTGTGAGAGCATTGAGTCTCGGTCTGTATTTAGCATCCCAAAATGCCAAGATGAGCCATCCAGCAAAAGCTATTTCAACCAAAATTCTGAAGAAAAAAGCTTTTCCGGTGATGAATGGGAAAAAGAAATTGATCGAGTAAGGGAAGAAATCCGGACTGGCGACCACTACCGCGAAGAATGGCGCGAGGAATAAGGCTGTTATAGTGATCCAGCGAGTGACTTGCTTGATAGACATAAACTTAATTATTAATCTGTTTATAGTAATACGTGGAGAAAACTATATCATTTTCAAGTATAGACAGCAAACGAGCATTTGCTAGTATGTAGTATATGGATTTTCTGATAAGGAAAACTCAGCAGATACTTATTTGGCTAGAAAAACACATCAAGACGGATATGACGTATCTATCCAAGGGTCTTTCTGCCTCCGTAATAAGCCAAGTGGGATCGGCCCTTGGTACTTTCGCTTTGGCGTTAGTGGTCGCTCATTATCTACCAAAAGAGATATATGGAGAATATAAATACATCATATCCATCGGGGCCTTGCTTTCAACAATCTCGTTGACCGGAATCGGTACTGCTGTGGCCCAATCAGTAGCCAGAGGATACGACGGCGACCTTAAAAAAGGGTTCCAAATGAATCTGGTCTGGAGTGCCGGCTTCACTCTCTGTGCCTGGATATTGGCCGGTTATTATATAGTTCACAACAATACAACCCTCAGTCTAGGCATGGTAAGCATAGGAATCCTGACACCATTCATCAACAGTGCCGGTCTGTATGGCTCGTACCTTACCGGCAAAAAAGAATTCGTGTTGCGCGCTTTCTGGAGCGATCTTGCTGGAAATTTGCTTCCTTCATTATTTATGCTCATTACCGTTCTGATCACGCACAACGTCATCGCCTTGGTATTGATTTTCTGTCTGGCAAATATAGGAGTAGATGCTTTGTTCTATATAATGACAGTAAAACGCATAAAGCCCAACGAAAAAACCAGTCCGGACATGCTCTCGTATGCCAAACACTTAAGCATTATGAATATCGTAAGCGGTATTTCAAATAACATAGACCAAGTGCTTCTGTACCATTTTGTCGGACCAGCGCAGGTGGCTATATACAACTTCGCAACCGCCATACCAGATCAGATCAAAGGGCCAGCCAAGATGTTGGATGACATGATATTCGTTAAATTCGCCAATCGAGACATAAAATCCATAAAGTCTACCATGAACAATAAGTTTTTCTGGATATTCTTGGTCTCAGTAGTCATTGTCGCCTTATACATACTTTGCGCTCCATTTATATTCAGATTTTTATTTCCACAATACGTGAGTGCCGTTATATACTCCCAGGTATTTTCCCTATCAATCCTAATAAATGCGTTGCTTCCCGCTCAATCTTTCTTGAGCGCACACAAAAAAATACGTGAGCAATACGTAGTAAATATACTTTACGCCATATTCCAAATCATAACCATATACCTGGGAATAATTTACTTCGGATTGTGGGGGGTTATCGTGGCCAGAGTGTTGAGTAGATATTTCTACGGATTCGCAACATATACGTACTATAGACGATTAGCCAATACGCTCTAGTAAGAGCAGCTTTCTATTTTTTCTCTCATTCATCTCTCGTGTCACCTTGAAAGTCGGTAGAGTTTTCAAGAAATCAGATATAGGCTTTCCAGTAAGATCGGGATGTATCTCCCCTATAAGGTAACCAATAGACTCGAGGCAAGCGCATTTGGTGAAGATGTCATATTCAGCTCCTTCTATATTAAACTTGATAATGCCGATATCGGTTATATTATATTCCCTTACCACGGAATCAAGCGTCACCGACGGTATGGTAATCGTTTCAGATCTTTCCGATGGTGCATAGAGCGATGAAGAGAGATTGCTATCATTATTCTTATAAAAGATCACTTCATCACTATCACTAGAGCTTACGATAGATTTTATGAGGACTATGCGCTCCTTAAATGGTTGAAGATTCAGTTTAAAATGTTGAATATTTTCCGGTATTGGTTCAAAACAATACACTTTACTGTTTGGATATTTGATGCAGAAATACAGAGCCGTGGCTCCTATGTGGGCACCGAGATCAAATATGACCTTCGGATCAATAGGTTTGGATATATTCCAAACTTCCAAAATAAAAACGCTGCGCAATATATCTAGGTCCATCTGATTGAATATATAGAAGACAAAAGGATGCCCTTTGAATTGTAGCGACAATGCCACAGGCTTGCTAAATGAATGACCTAAGCTCAATCTTCGTCTTGCGAAAAATATGCACGAGACTACGATTAGAACAACCTTCCCTGGAAAGTTTCTAGCCAATGAAAGCAGATCTCGTAGTCTTGTTATCGAGTTCATTTTTTATTTTATGATCAATAAATCAGTCAACAGTGTATATATTGTTTTCGCTCTCGCGTCCCAAGTATAGAGAGTCGATGACTTGCGAGCCCCGCCTATTATGCGCAATTTAAGACCTTGGTCGCCATCCAAACGGACAATGGCATTAGCCCAAGAATTCGGTTTATCATAATCCACTAGTAAAGCATTTTCCCCATCTTTCAGAACCTCTGCTATAGGAATAGTATTCGCGGCGACGATCGGACGGTTGGCCGCCAAATATTCGAAAGTTTTAGTCGGCGAATTACCAGGCTGTGCGCCAGATTTCGGTATTATTAGAATATCAGCTGCAGCCACATATTTAGCAGCTATAGCGCGCGGTTGCCAATATATCATCAAGATCCTAGAAGAAACTCCGATTCTTTCGGCCAACTCATCCAGCTCATCACGACCTTGGCTTTTCTTGCCGACTCCAACAAAAATATATTTGTCATTCAATAGCGGTATAGCATTGATGACATCTTCGACGCCATAGCTATGACCAGTCCCAGTCTTTTCCATGTTGCCGGTGTAACATAAGATCGTCTTATCTATCGGCAACCCGAGCTCGGCTCGCAATTTCTCTTTGCTGTCCGATATGGCAGTAAACCCTTCCATCTCAGCAGCAGCACAATAAGACAAGACCACATTAGGATTTATGTTCTTATAATATTCCACCAAAGCCCCAGCGATAGCCACAACACCTTTCGAATGACGAACGATCCATTCGGTCACGTACTGGCCGAGCTTATTGGTCAAAATGAAATGGGCCTCGAAATATATCGGTTTATGAAGGATATGATAAGCGAAAAATGCCGACGGAAATAGCAGATGATCACGCATGTATACGACATCTATGTTCTTGCGATTCCTCCACAAAAAAGAAATGATCGCTTTATTATCAAGCACTAGTGCGACATAAAATGCCAATCGCGACTGACTATTGGAAAAAATGCGCGACCAAGATCGGAGAGTGCGGATATTGAAAGGGGTTGTTATGTTGTGCGCCTTCTCATATTTAATTCTGTCTCCAGGCCTTTTCAAACTACTATCGGTGCTAACCAAACAAAAATCTAAACCAGGGATTTTTCCAAGAGCTTCCGCGGTCTTGGAGATCGTATGTGCGTGTGCACGATTCGAAAAGAAATTCATCCTGGTCAAGTAATACATCGATATTCTTTTTTGTTGGTTCTCCGGCATGATTTTGTTCTATTGTCGAAGCAAGCGCGCCACAGCCTCGGCTCGGCCGTCATTGTAATTCTTCACAAGTAGATCGAAGATGCGATCGAGAGCCACTAGAACCGGAAAATCTTTATCTATCTCCGGCATATGAGCAACAATTTTCGATCTCGCCTCCATAGCTTCTCGATAAGAACTGATCTTGAGGGCGCGGACCATATAATGTATGAAGTCTATCCCCCATACCGGACGCGAACTAGAATATTCCCAATCAATAAGAACTAGCTGACAGCGCAAATTATCTTTCACGTCTTTCACCGATCTCATCAAGATATTCCTGAACGTAAGATCACCATGAGAAAATGAACACGACAGCGATGAGGATTTGTTTTCGATAAGCACTTTGTTCAATTCCACAAAAAGCTGGTCACCAGAGAAATCATAAACACTCAGAGCTTTGATGATATCCGCCACCTGTGCCCTTTTGTAAGGAACCAACGATCTCTGGAAATCAATGACTTCACCCACAAGCGATAGAGCCTGACCCTTACTCACAACTTCACCAGCAACGACCTCTTCTCCATAAGCTGTATGCTCGCCGACTTTTGAGATGAAAAGCGCCTTGGGTATGTAAAAAGCCTTTTGTTCCAATAAACTGGCCTTCTTGCATGAATCGTATTCGTCATTTATGCGTGAGTTATCTGACTTATCTCTACGGATCTTGACCAGACATTTGAGAGATGCACGCGAGCTGTTGGCCTGATTTCCGCCGCCACGGCTGGCCGAACCATTGTCAGTTACCAAGAAAAGCACCTTTTGTTTGGCATTTCCATCGCCGTGGTAAAACTTGGAAACAGAAAGATTATCCTCTTCACAATTCAAGTTTTTGGCACAGATTTTTTTTATTTCGTCGATCATTTTGATTGTTATTTAAGTCCGCGAAGTTTGTTTTTGTGCGGTTTATTTTCTAGCGAATATGGCATAACTATAAAAGCCGTGTTTGAACATTCTAAGCAAAAGATCGCTTCTGGATATCAAGCCGGCGACTTTACCCTTGAAACCGCTTGTACCGACAAGCCCACCAATAAAAAAGCGTAGTGCAGTCAAATCTTCAAGAGGCACAAGGTATTTCGGCAAATTGTATCCCGGATGAGCTATATAGATAGACACTTTCGAAAGATCGAATCCCGCATCCTTCAAAAGCTTTCTATAGCCAAAAGCTGAATAAGTATAAGTCCTGTAAGTTTTGCCACGAAAGATCGAAGTGACCCACGAGGCCAAGAACCTCGGCATGAAAGTGGTGTACTTAAGCCTGTTATGATCACGTGCGCTTGTCAGATAATTGAGCGCGAAACGATTCTCGATACCTATATACAAAATCCCCTTATCGGTCAAAAGCGTGCGAAGCTTCTTAAGTGCGTCGATTTGATCCTGTCTTGGATCTTTGTTTATACGTGCTTCCGGAACCCACTCGAGCACGCCGTTCATTATGATGTTATCGAATCCGCCGCCAGCGCTTCCGCCGCCAGCACCATTACCAACCTTATCCTCGAATGACATTATGGAATCGTGGCCAAAGCGGACATTGCTCACCTTTTCCAATTTTGATCGGAGCGAACAAAACTCCACACGCTTGGCCGACTGATCGAAGCCGACCGCCTCTTTCACATACGGGGCAAAATTAAATGAATGCACACCAAGTCCGCAACCAATATCCAAACACCTGGCATTTTTGTCTAAGTTCATATAATACATAAAATCCGACCTCGGTTTACCAAAAATGAAATCGCTGCGTCCCAAATCATCGTCTATATACCTCTTAGCCGCGACGAGATCACCTTTGCGCATAAAGGCTAAAACCGCATCTAGATCGGTTTCGGAGAATTCACCCCAATATATATCCTTGGTTTTCGAAGCTATGTTTGCCATATTCGCCATGTCCGCTAAGTATTACACAAATACAGGTCTCAGACAAAATTTTCCAAAGTAACTCGTCCAGCCAAAGCGATTCCTTTGAATTGGGTCATCGTAGTATCGGAGGTTATGCCGTTCCTGGGAATCTCATAGTGAGAAGATTTCGGCGTCACGAAACCATTTATCGTGGTGTAACCATATTTTATTCCGGTATTAGAAATGATATCCAGAACCGCGTCGTTATATCTACCTTTTGGATAAGCGAAGTGGATGCAAGTTTTATTCAAGATCTCTTCGATAAGCTTCTTCGACTGCGTTATCTCCTGCTCTATAGTGGCGTCGGACACCTGTGTTAATTTTGGATGAGTTACAGTATGCGGCTCTATGGAGACGAGTCCCGAGGACTCAAGATGTCTCAATTCTTCCTCTGACAATATTTCCAGTGGCACACCTCTGACATCACGCGACTTACCAAGATCAGAAACTGTCAAAAAAATAGTTGCCGGAAAACCATACCTCTTGAGCACAGGAAAAGCTTCGATAATAT
The DNA here is from genome assembly GCA_903826185.1 of uncultured bacterium. Taxonomy (GTDB): domain Bacteria; phylum Patescibacteriota; class Minisyncoccia; order Phycocordibacterales; family PALSA-1337; genus C7867-002. The sequence continues at coordinate 14,255 of CAIKDL010000086.1, forward strand.
TATCGCGATAACCATCATCAAAAGTGATCGC
>CAIKDL010000087.1 GCA_903826185.1 uncultured bacterium
TCTGATCCAGTTGCGCATAATATTTGATGCGCGCACTGTCATCGCTTGTCGAACGAATACTCTCTAGCAACTTATCAGCCTTACTGTTTGTATACATAGAAATATTCAAGCCCGGTGCATTCCTTTGTGAAGAATGCCAGAATGCATACATGTCACGGTCCTTACCGATCTGTTCACCAAATAAAAGAGCGTCATATGAACGTGTGCGGATCACATTCTGATACAAGTCGCCAGGTTCGAAAATATTAACATTCACTTGTGCACCAAGTTTTGTCCATGAATCGCGAACGAGATTGGCAGTTTGTTTCAGATCTGCCGCATCGGCTGTGTATATATCGAAAGTCAATGTGGTCGTGGCGGCCTTGCCGATTTTTTTGGCATATATTCCGTCGGCATTCTTTTTCCAGCCAACCTTTTCGAGTAGGGCCTGCGCATCAGCCATATCGGCATCTGTAGTTGGGCTTGAAGAAAAATATGATTGCGGATCAAGACCCGGTGGTAATGAACTGTGTATGGAAAGGCCGTAACCATTCAAGACCGTCTTTATGATATTCTGACGATTCACTGACATGTCCAAGGCTTGTCGTACAGTTTTGTCAGCTAAAATGGCACTGTGGTTCTGGTTGAAGAAAACTCCGAATATGCGCGGCATCGGTGTCGATAGTATCTCGTAGGATTGCGCTTTGTCAGTAGCTAGTCTGGAGGCTGGTCCAGCTGATACTGATGGCATACTGTCTATTGATCCATTATCAAGAGCGGCCAAGACCTTTGTCTCATCGGCGAAGAAGTGGAAAGTTATTTTAGAAATGAATGGCACGTTACCGAAGTATTTGCTCCAAGCCTCCAATGTGTAAGTTGTTGGTATACCACCAGAATCACGTGACAGGGAAGAGTATTTATATGGACCGGCGCCGATCGGCGTTACGTTGTACTCGCTGAATATGAACTGATCGTTGCTGACATTTCCCCAAATATGTTTCGGCATTATACCGATCGTGGTGTTAGCCAAGAAGGGCCCATAAGGTTGTTTCAGTAAGAACTGGATTTCTGTAGGCGATATGACTTTGGTGGTTATATCTGTCCAATCAGATCGGCGCGGGCTTTTCAGTGCTGGATCCTGGATCTTCTGGATTGTAAAAGCGATGTCGTCAGCCGTCAGTATAGTATTGTCTTGAAAGTGCACGTTATCTCTCAATATGAAATCATAGGTCAATCCGTCATTCGATATTGTATAGGACTTGGCGATATCGCAAACCAATGTGTCTCCGTCATATCTCATAAGCCCGGCATAGACCAAAGCGCCAATATCTTTGTCGGCATCAGTAACGGCCAAAATCGGATTTATCGTCCTAGGTAATCCAACGATACCTTCATTGAGCTCGCCGCCACGTGAGGGAATCTTGATAAGGAAGTCCTCGTTGACGCCAGATACCATGATTACCATAGTCACAAAGGCTATTATGACGAGCGCCCCGAAAACGAATTTCTCAGTAGCGGAGAATCTCCTCAAGTATCCCATTATTATATTACCGCCTTTGACGCGGAACTCTCGATATTTAGTTGTCACGATAGACGCACGGTGTACGTGCTTTTATTGAATTATCTTGCTGATAAGAGCTGACAAAGCAAAAAGAATAGCGATGATGATTGTAGAAATGAAAAGCCACTTTTCCAGACCACGGCGGGTGTGGTAAGCCGAGCTCAGGTTGTCGCTGCCACCGAAGGCACCGCCGACTTGAGCGCCAGTTTGCTGGAGCAAAATAAGCGCGACCATAATCACCGACAGAATGATCTGAATGTAAGGCAAGAGTGACTTCATTGAAATGTATACTAACATATAGGTATTTTGGGTGCAACTTGGTGCAACCTTTCTCCTTTATTGGTAGTATTAATGCTTAATGAATAAATTTGGTCGTTTTTTGATACTATTTTTGCTTCTGCTTGCCGTCATAGGAGCTGGTGGCTACTTCGGCGTGCGTTATCTGATAACGACGAAGAAGGCTGATGAACAAGCAACCAAGACAATATCCGAGACCATGGCTTCCAGTACTGACGGCACAGACTTGGCATATAAGCTGGACTTACCGACCGCCACCACCACTGTTCCGAGTGGCTGGAAAAATTATACAAATACCAAGCTCGGTTACAGCATTTCATATCCTTCGAACCTGCTTTTTTCCGCACCAAGCGCGTCATCAGCATCTCCGGATACATTGACTCTGACTTTTCCTAAGGACGCATATTTTCATTGGCCTCTTCAAGACGATGTCGTATTACGCCTAACAGCCAGCTCTTCATGTCCGGACGTAATAGTGCCGACGGGCCCATTCACTGCTGAAACTTCGTTTTCCGCGAACGGCTATTCTTTCGCGGTTACCGAAAATGACGATGCTGGTGCCGGCAATCGCTACCAAGAGGTGATATATGAGACGCAAGGCAATGGCATGTGTTACCACTTGAGCCTTTACAACCACGGAGTCAATGGCGCCGGTTTCTATGTCGATGGTCAAGCTCTTATACAGAAATATGATAGCCAGCACGACGTCGATCTGAAAGCCGTTATCTCTGTATTCAATTCCATCGTTACCAGCCTTCGACTTCAGTCTGCAAACGTGTTACAATGACCCCGTCCTTAAATAATAATCATTTAATCTTATGAATAAGAAATCTAAGATAATATCTGCAGTATTGATAGTGGTCGCCATCATAGTGGTCATCATAATAGCCAAATCCGGTGGTTCTTACAGCTTTAACCCTGGTAATTCGAATAATCAGCCCAATTCTTCCAATCCAACTACTGATAGTAGTGACAATGCACCAGTAGTCTCGGAGATCAAGAAACTTTCTGCCAATTTTTCAGAATATCATAACTCTGAGCTTGGTTTCACTCTCAAATATTCAACCGATTGGGAGAAAAATGACGGGAATGCTGGCGTGACGTTCATAATGCCGATAGATAAGACTCAGGTTTCATCGGTCGCGACTTTGCAAGCGGCAGTCCAAGTCTTTTCTGGTACTTGCGCATTTCCTCCAGTCACGACTATCAAAGACAGAAGCACGGTTACGCTTGGTTCCAATACATTTAACATGATCTCCATGTCCAACACTGTCCAAGGCCGAGTTTATTTCAACCGCATGTATTCTCTTCAGAAGGACCAAGTTTGTTATATGTTCTCGTTCGCTTCTATAACTCATGATCCGGCTACGAAGGGTCTGACTGGTTCCAATCTGACACAAGCCAAGAATAACA
>CAIKDL010000088.1 GCA_903826185.1 uncultured bacterium
AATACATTTTAGGTGTAGAAGCCATTAAAAATGTATCTGGGAACATTAGATAAAATATAGCTAATCCAGACCCCAAGATGTACAATAATATTATGAGTTTTCTCCGCTCCTTGTTTTTACAAAGAACAGCAATCACGCAATGATAATTAAATATACAAATAAATATCACACTTATGTTTCCCATGAACATTAGTCTAGAAAATCCTGGGTCGATAGCACTAACTCCTAATACATGAGATAGTTCAAATATGATTACTGCTAGAGCCGTCAATGCAAGAGTGATATTAACTGTTTTTCGGTAGCTGTTAAAAAGAAGAAATACGATCAGACAGACCATAACCAGGATAGACGTTACAGCCAGAGTATTATGCAAGATCAAGTGAATGTTTGTACCAGTTACTAATTGGTTCATCATATGTGTTAATAACATTATACAACATACTGTTTTTAACGTTAATTATGATATAATATTAGTAATATGAAACTAAAGAATACAAAAGTTTTAGTTGGAATTACTGGAGGTGTGGCAGCCTATAAAGCATGTTCGTTAGTTACTACTTTATTACGTGAAGGTGCTGAAGTCATGGTGATGATGACAGATTCAGCTACTAAGTTTGTAACCCCACTAACTTTCCAGTCCCTTACAAACAAACCTGTATACTCGGATTTATGGCAGTCAAAGGACCAAAATTGTGTAGAACATATAAAAATCGCTCATTGGCCGGATGTAGTAGTCATAGCCCCGGCGACCGCTAACACTATCGCAAAGATGGTCAATGGTCTTGCCGATAATTTCCTGACAACAGTTGTTTTGGCTTTGTTACCAAAAACTCCGGTTATCATAGCTCCGGCGATGAATACGAATATGTGGAATCACAAAACCACCCAAGACAATGTGGAAAAATTAAAGTCTCTAAATAACTATACTGTTTTGAATACACGAAGCGGTATTCTTGCTTGTAGAGATGAAGGGGCCGGCAAGATACCTTCTAATGAAAGTATTATCGAAGCAATAAATAAATTATGAAAGGTGGTAACTTAAAAAACAAAAAGATTCTTGTGACCGCGGGGTCAACTTGGGTGGCTATTGATTCTGTGCGTGTTATTACCAATATATTCAAAGGAAAGACCGGAGTTACTATTGCTGAAAAGGCTAGCAAATTAGGGGCTAAAGTGACCCTACTTCTAGGACCATCTTTTGATGTCTCCTCTATTAAATTATCCAAAAATCTGAATATTGTAAGATTTAAGTTTTTTGATGACCTCGACAGACTAGTTAGTAAATATCTATCCGAAGAAAAATTTGATGTTGTGATACACTCGGCAGCGGTGGCAGATTTTCGACTAGCGGAAGTTCATAATGGTAAGATAAAATCCAACGTAGGTGAGCTTATATTGAGATTAGTTCCGACGAATAAAATAGTAGATGGTCTTAAGAAGATTAGTCCGGATATATTCTTGGTTAAATTCAAGTTGGAGGTTGGAATAACACCAGTTGAACTCGAAAATGTAGCAATAAAGAGCTTGAAGCAATCAAATGCGGATTTAATAGTTGCTAATATATACAACCCCAAATTTACCGGGCATGAAGCCTATATCATCGACAAAACAGGTAAGTCTGTCAAGGTAGTTGGTTTAGATATGATTTCCCAGGTAATCTTTAATCAAATCCCATGACTAACAACCTAGAAGCATTTTTGAAAGAAACAGAGTTTTGTGATTATAAACATCCATCCATACAAGCTATAGCTGGTTCTTATTCTCGAAAATATAAGGATAAAAAAGAGTTAGCCAAGAATCTTTTTTATTTTGTTAGAGATCATATACATTATTCAGTAGGGAATTGGCAAGATAAAGCTTCTGAAACATTGTATAAACGCCATGGTACATGTACAAACAGTGCTAATCTTTTGGTAGCACTGTTGAGAGCCGTTGGTATACCATCTGGTTATGGTATTTTTAAGGTCCATGGTCAAAAATATTTTGGACCAATTGCCTTGTCAAAGATAAGCAAAAGAGTTTCAGCTAAATCAACCCATGTTCATTGTTATGTCTATTTAGATAAGAAGTGGATTAAATGCGACCCGTCAGATGATGAAATATTATCAATAAATACCCAGCATCTTAATCCCCAGAGTTCAGTAATTGATTGGGACGGCTCTACGGATGCTATATTAAAGTTGGAACCAGAACACATTCTTTTTACGTCGGAGCCCAAGGAAGATATTGAGCATTTATTCAGGAAAAAACAGAGAAAGTCTTTGTGGTTTGCTGTTAGAATTGGAAATCTTTATATAAAGTTTCTCAGACACAATGGATCTGGCATCAATAGCATGGAGCAATCACAAAAAGAATTTAATCGCTGGCTCAAGGAGAGATACTTCTTTGATTATTTATTATATAATATAATTGATGCTGTAGCTTGATATGTTAGATATATATACATACTCGGTTCTAATAATGGGAATTCTTTTCACAAGTTTTGGTATTTTTGCTTTTTTAAAGAATCCTAATCAATTGCAAGTAAAACTTTATGCACTTTTCTCACTTGCCTTTGCGGTCTGGAGTTTTTCATGGTTTTTTCTATTACGATTAGACAATACTATAGACGCATTATTTTTTTCTAAGATATTAAATTTTGGAGCCACTTTCATTCCAGTATTCTATCTTAATTGGTCTTTGTCCTTAGTAGATTTACTGAAGAAGAAAAGATCGCTGATAGTGATTGCTTATTTAATAACTTTTATATTTGCAGCATTAAATTTTACTAATTTATTTATTGCTGATGCTAAACCGATTCTTTTCTTTCGTTTCTGGCCAGTGGCCGGGCCGGCATATATTTGGTTTATAGTTTTTGGATATATTTTCCTTATCGGGTATTCACTTTTAGTTTTGATCAAAAGCTTTTTGATATCATCTGGTGATAAGAAAAAACAAATAGGTTACATGTTGTTAGGATCAGCGCTTGGATTTGGTGGTGGTCTGACCAATTTTCCTTTAATGTATGGCATTACCGTAATGCAGCCTTTTGGTTTGTTTGCTCTAATGTTTAGTCCTATTTTATTTAGTTATGCGGCCGTAAAGTATGAACTAATGCAAATAAAAGTTGTGGCAACTCAATTTTTCCTTGGCGCATTAAATGTGGTATTTATTATAAACATCATCTTATCTGATACGGTTAGTGCACGTTTCTTCAACTCATTATTATTATTATTTGTATTATATTTTTCGATGTTAGTATTCCAGAGCGTAAGAAAAGAAATCACCCAGCGCCAACACATCGAACTCCTCGCCACCGACCTTCAAAAGGCCAATGATCGCCTCACGGAACTGGATCGCCAGAAGTCGGAATTCGTGTCGTTCGCCACGCACCAATTACGTGCGCCACTGACCGCCATGAAGGGTTATGCCTCGCTGATATTGGAAGGGGATATGGGCACGATTACGGATGCCACGCGCGAAGCCATATCGCGCATCTTCGATTCCTCGAAGACTCTGGCGAACATTGTCGATGATTATCTGAACATTACCCGCATAGAGCTTGGCTCTATGAAGTATGCTTTTGAGACGATCAGTCTAAGTGCTCTCATAGAAGATGTGATCGGTGAATTGAAACCAACCATTGAGAAGTCTAAGCTAGATTTTTCATTCACCATGGATGTGCCTGGAGCGAATTATCGTGTCACTGCCGATCGTGACAAGCTAAAACAAGTCATCACCAACCTTCTAGATAACTCCATGAAATACACGCCCTCGGGTTGGATCAAAGTCTCGCTTACCATGGATAGGCCCAGACACTTGTTCGTCTTCGCGATCAAGGATTCTGGTATCGGTATCTCTGCTGAGACGATACCTCTTCTATTCCAGAAATTCGGCCGTGCTCACAATGCCAACAAAGTGAATATAAAAGGCACTGGCTTGGGCCTCTTCGTAGCCAAAGAGATTATTGCCGCACATCACGGAACCGTCCGTGTGGAATCTGAAGGAGAAGGGAAAGGTTCGACGTTTATCGTTGAGCTAGAGCCGTTCGCGAAGGCTTAGCAGGTTTTTCAAAAAGAAAAGGGCGTTCGCAACGGTTCGCGTTGGACGCCCTTTCTAGTCATCATCGAGCCACCAGTACTGCTTCTTCTTTTTTCTTTCTGTTGACTCGAAGGTAACTGGTTGTGGCTGCTCGAGATCCTCTGGGAAGAAAATCTCCCCCTGAGTCCCCGGAATGATGTACGGCGGTTGCCCAAGAACTTTCCTGGCACCATCGAACATCTCCTTCAACCGGACATACCGCTGACTCGGCGGTCTTTCAGTCTTTCGTTTTCGGCTCATCAGTCACCCCCTTTCTTATTAGTACAGTGCTGATTTACTGGTGGTATTATAGCATTAAATACGCCATGCTGTCAATGGCGACCGAGTTGGCCGAGAATGGGCCATTTTACGTGTTAATTCAACAATAATTCCTCAACTACCGCCTTTACGTCCATTCCATCGGCTTTACCGGCCAATTCCTTCATGATCATACCAACAATCTTACCGCTAGCCTTAGGATCTATGGTTCCGCTGGCTTTTATGGCGTCTATACGCATCTTGGCGACGAGTTTTATCTGATCGCGGCCCATCATGGCGGGCATGAAAGATTCTAGTATAGCCAGTTCCTCCTGTTCCTTCGACACCAAGTCTTCGCGACCACCTTTCCTGAATTGATCTATAGAATCCTTGCGCTGTTTGACGCTGCGCTTGATGAGGGCTAGGGCCTTATCGTCGGAGATGAATTCACCCTCGCTGCCGCTTTTTTCGCCGACAGGGGTGGCCTTGCCAGTCAAGATTTCGTTTAAGAAGAGGGCGTTCAATCCGCGCAGAGTGTCTAGTCTGATGATGTCTTTGGCGCGCAAAGCGTCTTTGATCTGGTCTTTTATTATTTTGTGGATCATGGTTTGGATTATTAGCTTTTTATTAATTATCTATACTTCGAGGCCTTCTTTGGCAAGATTTTAGAGTTTTTTCATTAAAACTTCATTACTTGTGTATACAATGATACCATTATAAGATTAGCATACAAATCACATGTCATTAAACACAGAAGATAGGCAGTATATACAGTCGGCCATTAGCACCAATAATCGCACATTAATCGATGAATTTAGAAAAGATTCTGAGAGATATATGGGCGCTCTTAAGGAAGGTTTCGAAAACCAGGTCAACATGCTGGCTGAACTCATAAGAGAGAGGCCGACTCGTTCCGAGGTTGTAAACATGATAAATGAGCAGACTAGACCGATTGTGCGCCAAGAAACTTACAAAGTCATACACGAAGAATTCGCACCTGTCATAAGTTCTATGCAGATAATGCTTCGCAGCCATGAGAAGCGCATAGGAAAATTGGAGACATTCGCACAACACTAAGACCAAACATGGAAATCACCCTCGTAATCCTCATAATCGTCGCCATCTTGGCAAATATCATCCTGATGTGGGCATTTTTGCGCCGCAAAAATAGTGGTGCTGGCGAGGGAGGTATATTTGGAACAGATGCGGATGGCGCGGCTAACGGCGGTTCAGGTGACGGCTTGAAGCTCATTCTAGATCAGATCAATGATTTACGTCGCACTATGGATACCAAGCTCGGTGACAATTCCAAGGAGATGAGTACAGCTCTGCATCGTCAGTTTAGTGAATCACAGAAGCTCATCAAAGACATCACTAGCGAGCTTGAACAAGTGAAAGAGACTGGTAAGCAAGTTGTTTCTTTTGCTGATCAGCTGCAAAACCTGCAGGACATCCTGAAAAATCCGAAGCAGCGCGGTATACTCGGCGAATATTATTTGGAGACTCTTCTGCGTAATGTCATGCCACCAGGAAGTTATGCTATGCAATACGAGATGTCTTCCAAGGATGGTGAAGGCGCGAAAGTCATCGCTGACGCCGTGGTTTTTGTGAAAGATAAAGTTATCCCGATCGACTCGAAATTCTCGCTCGAAAATTACAATCGCTTAGTCGAAGAGAAAAATCCGATAGAGCGCGACCGCTTGGAAAAGCTTTTCAAAGCCGATCTCAAGAACCGTATAGATGAGACTTCGAAATATATCCAACCAGAAAATGGCACTATGGACTTTGCCTTCATGTTCATCCCGCACGAGGCGATCTATTATGACCTTTTGGTGGCAGAGATCGGTGGTGCCAAGATAAATACCCGCGATCTCATTGAATATGCTTTCAAAGACCGCCACGTCCTCATCGTTTCACCGACGTCTTTCTTGGCATTTTTGCAAACGGTTCTGCAGGGTTTGAAGGCGCTCAAGATCGAAGAAACAGCTAAGGATATCGTCAAGCGCGTAGGCGAACTCGGCAACCACCTGAAGTCATTCGAGGATTATTATATGAAAATGGGAACGCATCTTGGTACGGTCGTGAATCAATACAACCAAGCCGGCAAGGAATTCAAGAAGATCGACAAAGATGTGATGCGTATAACTGGGGACAGTCCCGGGCTTGAAGTGCCAGTACTGGAGAAGCCGGAGAGTGAATAGGGGAGTTGAAAGAAGAATAGGAAATCTGAGAGCCAACAAAAAAGCCCGCCACTCAACCTTGAGCGCGTAGCTTTTTGGTCGGTGGCGGACGTGTTACTTGGGTCCGAAATCGGACTTAGCCCGCTGGTCACCATAGGTCGTCTTCAATTGCTCCTGATCTTTGATGAGCTCGTCCCAATTGAACGACCGGTGGGCGATGTTCTGGAATTTGACGTAGAACTCGGGCCGATCACCGAACGTGTGTGGTTCCACTGAGCTGACTTTGGCGAGGCCGCCTGTACAGTCGTCATTTGGTCCGATGTACAACTCTTGGCCGATTTTGGGTGGCGTCAAGGCTTCATTAACGGAGTTTTTCATTAGTCTTTCCTCCGGGTTGTTTTATGGTTTTGATGAACATTAACAATATAACGAAATCCTGCTTCCCATAGTTTATCATACTATTTCGCAAAGGTCAATATACCCAACCCTGAATATGGTTTACATAGGAGATGGTCTTGCATTGGAACTTATCCTATGCAATAATACCCCCACTATGGAAACCAAGGAATTTGCCATTATAACGACTGGCGGTAAGCAATACAGCGTCTCAAAGGGCGATGTTATTACCATTGAGAAGCTTTCTGATACTGCAAAAGAAGGTGACAAGGTTGTCTTTGACAAGGTTTTGCTCGTAGACAATGGCTTGGACACCACCATCGGCACCCCTTATATTCCTAAAGCTGCCGTGAAGGGAACTATCACTGAGATTGGCCGTGCCAAGAAGGTTTTGGTCGTCAAATACAAACAGAAGAGCCGTTCTGGTTGGACACGCAATGGCCACCGCCAGCCTTTCTTCAAGGTCAAGATTGACGCGCTGAAATAAGCGGCTGTCAAATAATCTCGCACTCAACAAATTTTATAAAATGAAAAGCCGCCTAGAAGCGGTTTTTTGGTAAGTTGGTGTAAATAAAAAATCCGCTCACAGCAACTGGTGCCGGAGCGGATGAGGGATGAACTGGTTGTTTATTGAAGTTTCCAGTTTTGGGATGGGATCTTGTACCACTCGATGGATCCGTGGTTCGCTTTTCCTTGTTTGGCGAGCTTTTGCAACATGGAAAATTCTCCGGTGCATTGGATAGTTCGGCCACGTTTTTGGTCCAGGTGGACATTTCTGACCTTGATTGGCCCACCGCTTCCGAATATTTCCATGTTTATGGTATATCCAGGCGCAATGGCTTCCTTGCATGGTAAGCCAACTAACCCGAACTGTATCGAAATATCCCAGCCTCTTTGGCTTCCGCTAATAAACACTGTAGTTTTCATGAACGCTCCTTGTTGAGTTTGGAACTTGCCTAAATCTAGCTTGCCATAACTTAGTCGGGATGTCTATATGTATAAGAAAGCTTTTCATTAAATAATAAAAATCCCACCCGCAGCAACTGATGCTGGGGTGGGGAATTACTGGGTCGCGGCTGATGTCAAAATGTGAGTGTGCCGCAAGCTTTGGCTGGCAGCTTGCTCACCGGTTCTGACCAGACACGCAACTCGATGACGCGTCCGCATTTTTTGCAGATCTTGTCTTCGGAACAGCGCACGAACGGTTCCGTGTTCAAGACTCCGCCGAAGCTGCTTCCATACGTCGGGCGACGATTAATGGTGTAGCGGGTGCGGAGGCTAAAACATCCTCCACACATCTTCTTGTACAACACGACAAGTGTTGAGATGATCAGCACCAACAGGGCTATTTTAATCATTGGGACCCTCCTCTTCTGGATACCTTTGAAGTAGGACAGTAGAATTAATACATTTAGCAGATTAATTTAACTGTCATATGAAATACAATCATTTGTCGTTTGGGGAGAGGTATGTCATTGAGAAGTTGTACGGTGAAGATTCCGCAATTAGAG
>CAIKDL010000089.1 GCA_903826185.1 uncultured bacterium
GCTTTCAAGAAGATGTATGATGACGGCCTTATATATCGTGGCAACCGCGTCGTGAACTGGGATCCAAAAGGCCAGACAACCATATCTGACGACGAGATCGTTTACGAGACGCGCAAGACCAAGTTGTATACATTCAAATACTCCAAAGATATACCGATATCTATTTCCACGACTAGGCCGGAAACAAAGCTTGGTGATACTGCCATCGCTGTTCATCCAGAAGATGTTCGTTATGCCAAATATATTGGCAAAGAGTTCAAAACCGTTTTCGCCGGCGAGCCGATAACTCTCAAAGTCATAGAAGATGGCTCTGTTGAGCGGGAATTTGGTACAGGCGCACTCGGTGTCACTCCGGCGCATAGTGCCATCGACTGGGAGATGTCTCAGAAAAACAATTTACCTCTAAAACAGGTTATAAATGAATTCGCCAAGATGACCGCTGGCTTCGACGAGAAATCTGCTCCTTCGCCAACCATGATCGCTAAAGGCAAAAAAGTAGCCGAAGCCCGCGAAGCTATTGTGGCCTGGATCAAGGCTGAGGGCTTGTTAGAAAAAGAAGAAGAGATCGAACACAATATCGCTTTGGCCGAAAGGACTGGTGGAGTCGTGGAACCATTACCGAAGTTGCAGTGGTTTGTCGCCGCGAACAAAGAATTTAAAGTTGGCACAAACGGTCTCAAGGGTACCGACATAAAACCTGGTCAGAAAACCACTCTGAAAAAGTTGATGCATGCCGCCGTTGAGTCCAGTCAGACCAAAATGATCCCAGATCGTTTCGAAAAAGTTTATTTCCACTGGATAGACAATTTGCGCGACTGGTGTATATCTCGCCAGATTTGGTATGGTCATCGCGTGCCGGTTTGGTATAGGAATAATGGCGCGAAAGATAAAATGGGCGGAGAAAATGCGGCGCAAGAGATCTACTGCGATATAAATCCGCCGAAAAATGCAGAAAAAGAAGGTTGGAAGCAAGATGAAGATACTTTGGATACTTGGTTCTCATCTGGCTTATGGACATTTTCTACGCTTGGTTGGCCAGATGAAAAAGAGTTCGCTAAACATCGTGAGTACCATCCCATGACTGTCTTGGAGACCGGCTGCGATATTCTATTCTTCTGGGTATCAAGGATGATATTGATGACCACCTATATGTTGGGTGAAGTACCATTCAAAACCGTTTACCTTCATGGACTTGTTCGCGATGGTCAAGGTCGCAAAATCAGCAAATCTCTTGGTAATAACGTTGAGCCGCTAGACATGATTGCCAAATATGGCGCCGACGCTGTACGCATGTCACTCATCATCGGAGTTGGTCCTGGCAATGACAGCAAGGTCGGCGAAGATAAGATCAAGGCCTATAAGCTTTTCGCCAACAAACTCTGGAATATAGCTAGATTCATCCTGTCTTCTACGGAAGGCACTGAGTATGATCCTGATTTTTCCAAGAAATCGGATGGATATACCAAAACCGACACGGCTCTTCATGAGGAATTCTCGTCTTTGTTGGAAGACATTACCTCTGATATGGAGAATTTCCGTTATTATCTGGCTGGCGACAAACTTTACCAATATGCTTGGCATCGCTTGGCTGACGTCATCCTTGAAGAAAGTAAAAAGATCGTCAGTAGTGGCATAGTCGCTAATGGCGCACCGGATTCACCGGAAAAGACATCGCGCCAGCAATTCCTTTTGGATACCTTGATAAAACTTCTTGCGGCTTTGCATCCATTTATGCCGTATATCACTGAAGAAATCTGGTCGCATTTACCATTCAACAAAAAAGAGGTCAGTTTGCTCATGATTGCAAAATGGCCGTCGGTTTAACTGGCGCAATGAAGTCAGATAACACTTTATCCACAGCCGTGAACTTTTGGGCGGGTCTCGAGTCGGATTTTAAGCTATAATACCTAGGTATTATAATATTTAATCATCTCACCATGCATAAGAAATATTCATTGCTCGTGATCGCTGTAGCTCTTTTGGCTATAGTATCAGTTTTTGTTGCTACGAATAAGACACAGGCAGCAGGACCTCCTTACGCTTTGCATGGTTGGGCTTGGTCAGACAATATCGGTTGGGTCAGCTTCAATTCTGCTGATACCGGTATAGGTTCCTCATATGTTGTTCAGGCTTCTGCGACAGGGGATCTTACTGGTTATGCATGGTCAGACAGTATTGGTTGGATAAAATTTGGTGGATTGTCCGGTTACCCTGGCAGCGGCACTGTAGCTCATCTTGACATTGCTACCGGCAATGTCACCGGATGGATTCGAGCTTGTGCTGGAACCGCAGCAGGTGATTGTTCTTCTATGACTAGCAGGACTGATGGTTGGGATGGCTGGATAGAACTGTCTGGAACCAATCATCCAACCGGAGTAACTGCAGGCACCGCTGGAGTCACTTTCAATGGTACTAATTTCGTTGGTTATGCTTGGGGTAGCGATGTTGTTGGATGGTTGCAATTCACTCCCAGCCTCTCACTCGGAGGTTCTGTTCCAGTTTCTTGTGATAGCAATTGCGGAATCGTGGCCGTAACTCCAGTTACTATATCCAGTTGCGTTCCTTCTCCTTCTGGAACATTGACTGGTTCTAGTCCATGGACAGTGAACTGGAATCCACAAGCTAGCGGTGGATCACCAACGGTTCCTGGTGTTTACACATTCTCTCCGAATCCTGTAGTTTCTTATACCACAGCCAATGCA
>CAIKDL010000090.1 GCA_903826185.1 uncultured bacterium
AAGCAAAGAGAGTTTTGTTGTCCAGGGAGCACGAATTGTCCTTGCATTTATTCTGGAGCCGATGGCTTGAGTACTTCAGGATTGATCATGAGCGTCCTGTGTTGAAATACATGCAGGCGCTTTTTTGTTAGTCATAAGCCACGATTGCGCCATCAACATTTTTTTACTATACTAACTCCACCATGTTTAAAAAAGACCCGAAAAACGATACGGATACCGATGTCGCGCCACTTGACGACTCCGTCGTAGCCGAAGAATCCGCCGCCGAAACCATTAAAAAACTCCGCGAAAAGCTCAAAACTACCGAAAAAGAGCGCATGGAATACCTGACCGGCTGGCAAAGGGCCAAAGCTGACCTTATTAACGCCCGTAAGCGCGATGAGGAGGAGCGCAAGGAATTCATCAGATTCGCCAACGAACGCCTAATAGAGGGCATTTTACCGGTTCTAGAGAGCTTTGAATTGGCCATGGGTAACAAAGAAGCCTGGGAAAAAGCCGATAAAAACTGGCGCACTGGAGTCGAATACATATACTCGCAGCTCAAAAAAGCTCTTGAAGATGGTGGCTTGACCGAGCTTAAACCAGTCAACCAAAAGTTTGACCACGCTCTTCATGAAGCGGCTTCATACGAACCTGTCACCGACGAAAAACTTGACCACGTCGTCACGAAAGTTATCCAAAACGGTTATTATATAAATGGCAAACTAATGCGCCCGGCGAAAGTAGTGGTGGGAGAATTTAAGAAAAAAGAATAAACGCGCTGTATATAAATAAAAACCACCCTGTCGTACTTGTACAACTCGTACGAATGCACGATCAGGGGGGTTATTTTTGTCTTGACCATTTACTGGTCATGGAAGGCCACCATCTTTTGTGATGCATCAACTTCAAGACGAAGAAATCATTGTTGTCATGAGTCATCTTAATCTTGCGTAACTCGAGAGCGCTCTCGGTACTAAGGTCGATGTTTAGTATGGATTTAAGCCACTTCTTCACATGTCTTTGAATCCACTTCAGCACTACGGCGACCACAGCAACGGACATGAACTCTAAAATCATGAGCACTAGGTCGCCGATGATCACTGCATTTCTCGCTGGACCAGGTTCCATTACCCAGCAGATTATTGCGATCTGGATCAGTTTGAATAGGATTGATGATACAACGTACACTACTCCCATCCACAAAGGACTCAGAAATCGAAAACGAATCACTATTTCTAGCACCGGAACCTCCTTTCTTTGTTTTTGGGTCCGCCGGCAATGATGACATTTTTCTGCCTATATGTAAAGATGAGGGGTAAGTGGCCTCGCCACACCCATATGTATATAAAAGTTCGAGTAATAGCCGGTGCCAAAAGGGAAGTCGTCGATCAGGAGTCGGCAGATCATTTCAAGGTGTCAGTGAAAGAACCCGCCGAACGTAATCTTGCCAACTTACGTGTACTCGATATCTTTCGTGCGAAATTTCCCGGTAAAAATGTCCAGATAATAAACGGCCACCATTCACCATCAAAACTATTGGCGATAGATGACTGAGAAAGACTGGCTTGAAAAACCCCAACAATATTAAGTGAAATGATGAACGGCCAGATCCCCGTAGAGACCTGGCCGTTGT
>CAIKDL010000091.1 GCA_903826185.1 uncultured bacterium
GAGACGGCTTGTTCCAAAGTCTTTTCAACAAAAGAATCGACGGTCGGCTCAAGAGTGGTTACTATATTTCCTTTGCCTTTAGCGTTACTGCCAACCAATGTCTGACCGATACCAGAAAATATTTGCGCAAACATATTGGCACTGGAACTAATGCTCGGCCTGCTCAAGACATCCTCGTACGATCTTTCGAGGCCGTAGTGACCAACAACCAAAGGGTCTGTCGCCGAACCGCCGCCGGTACCAGAAATCGCGCCAGAGATTTCGGAAGAAGTAGAAACATTCTTCGATTGACTGATGAGCCCGATAGTCTGCGCCGACATTTCTCCACCTGGATACGAACGCCAGATCTCTCTACTTACGCCAATACCAGTTATACCAAGGCTTCCGATAGACTGGGCAACATCAGCGGTCACGTGGTGTGCCAGTTCTTCATAATGATCCCCGGTTTTTCCGGCTCTACGCAAAAAATCAGCATGATCCAATTTTATATATTGAGAAATAACTTGAAAAGTCTGATCTGGCGCCACCACCACAGACGGATTCATATAAACTAAATATCCTTCAGAAACAGTCGCGCCAGCCACATTGGTTCCATCTTTGGATTGCAAAAATATGGTGCCACGATCAAAAAGTGTCACTGCTGGCTTAACATATTGTTTATCAGCTTTGGCGACATAGGTCGCGCCTTTTTCTATCTGTGTTATATACAAAGAAACGACCAATGCGGCCGCGCCGCAAAGTATCAACACACCGATCAATCGCAACCGTAATTTCTGTTTAGCGTTCATGCAGAGACAAAGCTACGCTACCAAGCGAGGCTGGAGAGGAGATGAATATGCTCACTTTTCCCTGGCTCAACCGGTATTCTTTCAAGGCCATAGGTGTAGCTGAGCGCGAAATATCCAAATATTTAGCATCTAAGCCACCAACGACACTAGATAAAGATGCGATCTTGGTCTCAGTTTCCTGTAGAGCGATAGTAGACGAAATAGTCCTGTATATATTTGCCGCATACAAAACCGCCATGAAGACGCACAAACCAAAAATGGTGGTGGTTATATGCCCCCTGTAATCATGTGCCACGTTATATGTTTGTGCTATTGCTCTAGTCATATTTTTTGAATGATTCTTAATTTTGCGCTTCTTGATCTCGGATTCTCTGCCACCTCTTGATCGGTCGGCACTATCGGTTTCTTTGTTAAAATGTTTGCCTCGCTTTTTTCTCCGTCGCTTTTTTTATTTAAAGATCTGAAATATTCTTTGACGATTCTATCCTCTAAACTATGAAATGAAATGACTGCCATCTTACCTCCTGGTGCTAACCGTGCAAAACCTTTGACCAAACCTTCCTTGAGCGCGTTAAGTTCGTCGTTCACTGCTATGCGTAATGCTTGGAAAGTCTTAGTAGCCGGATTGGTCTTGCGCTTACCTGATTGGCCCCTCGCGGCAAATGGTACTGCTGACTTAACTATCTCTGCCAACTCAAATGATGTCTCGATACTCTTCTTCTCACGATATCTGACAATAGCTTTGGCGATGCGCCTAGCAAACCTTTCTTCTCCGTAAGCAAAGATGACATTGGCGATATCTTCTTCCTCCCAACCATTGATGATATCTCTAGCTGTAAATGGATGCTTCGTCGGGTCTCCTAAGGTCATGAACAGCGGCTCATCTTTTTGGAATGTGAATCCCCTTCCAGATGTTTCGAGCTCGTCCGAGGATATCCCTAGATCCAACAAGATCATGTCTACCTTCTCTACGCCGTGCTTATCCAAGACTTTGTCCAGATTGCGGAAATTCTCGTTCTCTAGAATGACTTTGCCAGACGTTGCTTTTGTCAGGGTCTTTTGTGCGCGTTCTATGGCTTGTGGATCCTGATCAAAACCGATGATGTTCAGTTTGGCGCCGAAAGCTTTCGCTATTGCTCTGGCATGGCTTGCGCCGCCCAGAGTGCCATCTAGATACCAAAATAATCTCGCGTCAGTACCTATCACGGAATCTGACGAGACTAATCCTGTAACTACTTCATGTAAAAGAACTGGCTCGTGAACGCTCATATTCATATGATGCCGACTGAACCTAACTTCTCCGCTAACGCATCGGTCTTCTTCGAGTACTCTGTGCGGAAGCCTTCCCAGGCTTTTGCTTCCCACATCTCTACTCGGTTGACGACCCCGATGATAACTACCTTAGCTGACAAACCTGCGTACTCTCTCAAATGCTCCGGAACCAACATGCGTCCAGATGC
>CAIKDL010000092.1 GCA_903826185.1 uncultured bacterium
CGTACCGGCGCAACCAAGCTTCAAGTCCGCAGTATGAAAAAACTGCGAGCTGTTGTTTTTTATATATACTAGAACCAACAGCGAATAGCCGTTTGATGCCCGTCCTATTTCTTCCTCAACCTTACTTTTTCCTCAGCATCGCCCTCTGTGCGGCCGCGTAAATATGCGACTCACCCATTTCATAATGTTCAATAAGTTCTGCTGCAGTTCCGCTTTGGCCAAACTTATCCTTCACGCCCACAAACTCTATCGGCACTGGATGGTTGTGTGCTAGACACTCAGCAACAGCCGAACCCATACCACCAGCAATCTGATGTTCTTCAACAGTGACGATGGCCTTGGCTTCATTTGCAAGTTGAAGGACCATCTCATAGTCGAGTGGCTTTATTGTAGAAAGATTGACCACGGCGACTCTTTTACCTTCGGTTTCCAACCTCTTGGCGACCATTATCGCTTGGTATACAAGGTGACCTGTAGCAATGATGCCGACATCGAGCAAATTTTTATCAGATCTGTACACTACTGAGGCCTTCCCTATTTCAAAAGGAGTATGCTCAGAAGTGATGACGTGTGTTTTGTCACGAGTAAGGCGAATGTATGTCGGCTTGTTATTTTTTGCGGCAGCAATGGCGGCTTTTCTGGCCTCAATGGCATCGCAAGGTGAGATGACTACCATATTCGGCAATGTGCGCATGAGCGCGATGTCCTCTAGCGCCTGATGTGAAGCGCCATCCGGACCAACGGTGACCCCAACGTGAGAGCCGATGATCTTGACTGGTACATTGTTGAGACAAACCGTAGTGCGAATCTGCTCCCAGTTGCGGCCTGGACTGAAGACAGCGTATGAACCAATAAATGGAATCTTCCCCATGGCGGCCATGCCGCTTGCTACCGTCACTAGATTTTGTTCGGCCACACCCATCTCCACGAATCTTTCTGGGAATTTATCTTTGAATGGCTTCATGGCCACAGACTCGGTCAGGTCAGCACAGAGCGCCACGACATTTTTGTCGGCAGCTCCCGCAAGCACGAGGCCTTCGCCGAAACCATGGCGCATGGAAACTTGCTCGGCATTCTTGTCGAAGAGTTTATGATTTAGTTTTTGATCTGGGTTGATGGGCATGATAATGATATTTTACTCTCCGTTATGATCCGGCGACTTCACGCGACCACCCCAAGTGCGCAACGCACGCAGAGCAGTCTCTATCTCCTCAGGGGTCAGTGGCGGTTTACCGTGCCATTCGAATTTGCGCTCGAACTCCGGTATTCCTTTCGACGGAATCGTATTGGCGATGATCACTGACGGCCTGTCGAAAACTGATTGCGCCTCATTTATCGCACGATCGATCTCGCGAAAATCGTGACCATTTATCTCTTGCACATGCCAATTCCAAGCGCGCCATTTATCCA
This sequence comes from uncultured bacterium, assembly GCA_903826185.1. Lineage (GTDB taxonomy): Bacteria > Patescibacteriota > Minisyncoccia > Phycocordibacterales > PALSA-1337 > C7867-002. The sequence continues at coordinate 1,411 of CAIKDL010000092.1, forward strand.
CAAGAGGATTCAGTGGCATGATATCTTCGGTAAATCCGTCGATCTGGATATTGTTTCGATCAATTATAGCTGTCAGGTTTTGCAACTTTTCTTTTCCAGCCAACATGGCGCCTTCCCAAGTATTGCCTTCATCGAGCTCGCCGTCGCTCATCAGACAATAGAATTGCTTGCTTGAAGATTTGCCGTTGTCGATGCGATCGGCCAATGCCATACCAACGGTCTGCGAAAGACCAGAACCAAGCGGACCAGATGAAGTCTCGAGGCCAGGAAGAAATTCGCGATGTGGATGGCCTTGTAGGCGTGAACCGAACTTGCGCAGCGTCTTGAGCTCGCTCACTGGAAAATACCCAGCATGAGCCATAGTCGCGTAGAGGCCCGGACAAATGTGGCCATTCGACAAAACTAAACGATCACGATACTGCCAGTTAGGGTTCTTCGGATCATGTTTGAGTTTATGGAAATATAGATATGTGAAAATGTCAGCCATGCCGAGCGAACCGGCGGTGTGACCGCTCTTGGCTTCGATGAGCGACTCGATAGTCGAGCGACGTATATCCATCGCTTTTTTTGTAAGTTGTGCGATCTTCTCTTCTGTTAAGGTCGCGCCGACGGGCGTGTTAGTGAGAGCCATGATGGGAATATTATAACATGTTCAAGCTCTGAGTAATTAATGATGCTGTGAATTAGTAATTTCTGGGCACTTATTTAGTTTTTCTTTTGGGTTTCTTGAGGAATTATTCATTAGAGCTTCATCTCAATATATTATCATCAATAATACGGAAGTCCTGAGCTTCCGCGGGGCAAGGATGGTTCCAACATTTCATCTAACCAGTGAAATATTACGGGTTCAATTCCCGTTTGCTCCAAGGAATACACTCTCTTGACTTTTATATCGCGTGGTATAAACTTTAGGAGTCGAGAATATCTCGACTGGTGGAGCAAACAATTCACTGGTAACACAATCCCGCTTCGGCGGGTTTTGTGTTTTCTAGTATCATCCGCTTTTTATAACTTATAAACTCTTAAACTTCGCGATCGCATCTATCGGATTATCACTTTCGAAAATGGCCGAGCCGATGACCAATCTGTTGGCGCCGGCGGCAATAAGCATAGGAGCAGTCTCAAGAGAAACAGCGCCATCGATGGAAATCGGCAGATCCGGATATTTCACCCTGGTCGCGCGAATTTTCTCAATGACTTTTTCATCAAACTTTTGACCTTGATAGCCGACACGGTCTATACCCATGAGCTGGATGAAATTGACACCAGCTGGAATCTCGACCGGCGTGTCTATATTGAAAGCTAGACCGATCTCGGCGCGGCCAATAAGCTCGTTCACAGCGCCAACAACATCACCCTTGGCTTCGGCGTGAATAATGATTCGCGTCGCGCCAACCATTACCCAATCTTCGATGACTTTCTCCGGGTGGTCAACCATCAGGTCGAATTCGTAATCGAGCTCTTGCCAAGCCGGCAGACCTTCTTCTTCGTGAAGCATCTTTTCATAAGAGTCATCGTGCTTCTTGTATGGCCAAGTAAAAGATGACACAAAATGCCCATCGCAAATATCTATCTGCACGGTCTTCGTGAAGCCTTTTATGAGCTCGATATTCTCCGCGATCTCAGCGAAGTCTCGAGGAAGTATGGCGGGGATGATTTCGATCTTTTTCATTATTCTATTGAATCTATCTCCTTTATCCTCCTTTCATGCCTTGCATCGCCAGAAAACTGCGTGGTCAACCAAAGCTCGATGACATGACAAGCGATCTTGTCATCCACGAATCTAGCACCAAGAGAAAGAACGTTGGAGTCGTTGTCCTTGCGAGAAAATTCCAGAACTTCTTCATTGCCACCATACCACACGGCTGCACGAACACCAGGAAATCTATTGGCGAC
>CAIKDL010000093.1 GCA_903826185.1 uncultured bacterium
CCGCAGAAAACTTAACGTTGGCTGTAAGCCTGACTTGATAAATAATATGCCAGGTCGCGGATACATAATAGATGAGATGTAAAAAAGTGTTAAAAGGGGCGGTTATGGCGGCGGCGCACACCTCTTAGGCACTCCTTAAGATATTCTTAGGCGTTTTTTCATCGTTTCTTCATCAGAATTTCATCGCCCAAGAGCAAAATACCAGAGGTTACATGTCGATGTAACCCTTATAAAATAGTTTTGGTGCGTGGCATCATCTTCCCAACCAGACAAACCGACTTTGATCTGGAAAACAAAAACGTATATATCCAATAGACTACAAAAATTCAGGCGGGCTTATAAAGTAACAAAATAGCGTGTACGGGCAAGTGCGCGCTATTTTGCTGACCGAGTTATTTTGCCAACGAGGGCTTCTGCGCCTTTTTGTGCTCGTCCTGCGCATCGCGTGCTGCCTTGCGGTATGCACAATAATCACAAGCTTTCGCCGGCTTGGGAGTTGTGTTCGACATGAGACAATCTTTTATATCCGCCAGCGCTTTCTCAACCCAAGAATCATCGCCGGTGTAAGGAATCAAATCGATATCGAATTCTAGTTTAGCGTCGAAAGCTGCACGATCCGTCTTACCATTACAATAAACGAAATAGCCGGTCGACGAAACTTTGAAACCATTTTGTCGGAATAACCACTGATACACTTCCATCTGGCGCTTGTAACCGATCTGCCACTCTTTGTCCAATGAAACTTTCTCTTCTTTGCTGGTGGATTTGTAGTCAACGATGATGACTTCCCCTTTTTCATTTATCCAAACATCGTCTATAGCACCAGTCACTAGCAGATTCGTTGCCGAGTGCAAGAAGGTTATTCCTTTGAAATTGCTGCGCCAGATATCCATATTTTCATGTGCGTAAGGTATGACGTCTTTCAGACCATAAGCATGCATGAGTGGGTGTGGACGAGCCTTAGCACGATGGATATCGAATTCTTTTTTTAAGAGAGCATCAACGGCCGAGTTGAGAGCAAAAGGAAAACCTGGCGGTCTAGCCACGCCAAGGCGGCAATCCAAATAGAAACAAAGCGGACAATTCATGAATAGGTCTATCTTGGAACGGCTAACCTTGAATGGTTCGCGCGACTTGAGATCGAACATGCGGCTGGTTCTGCGAGGGTTGTAGAAGTCTGACATAAGTACATATTAACATATAAAAAAGGCCCGTTAAGCGGGCCTGGCGCGAGGATGTATAGAGGCGGTCAAAACCTTGCTCAACTCACCGCGAGTCAACACATCACCGATGATAAGCCGACGAGACTTATCTTTGATACGACTGCTTTCGCCTTCGGTAATAAAAACGATTTGCATAGGCGGTTCTTGGTCAAGACCAGCGAAGAATCGACATTCGAGGCGCAGTTGGTGATAATCACGCAACACTGTGCGTAAATTATCCAAAGACATCTCGATGAGATTCCTTTTGATCCCATCGACGCAAGCAACTGCCGGGATAACATTCTCCTCGGCTTGCTGACCCAAGAAATCGCACAGACGGCGATTCGTATCCGCCGTAAGCGGTTCTACGTACAATCTAAGCACAATGGCCTCCCTTCTATTGGTTTAGCTACTATCCTGATACTAACTCCTCCACTAGAGAAAAAGCAAACTTTTCAAGGTCAATTATGGCTGTGGCGGTTTTTTATTTATATGCCTATTATTCTAAATATAAAAAGCCGCCCCGATGCCAATGCATTTGGGGGCGGCTGGATTAAGCGGGCCTTGCGCGCGTTGAAGTGATCTTTTTCGGCGCCTTAGGGAAACGACCACGTGGCGGAGGATACGAATGCCCTGTTGCGGCCGACTCTGGTTCCGTCTTTAGCAACAATCGATCTGAGATATCCTTGAATACACTCAGATCGACCTTAAGGGGCTCAACGCAAATCGTATCGCGAAGACCTAGTACCGCCAATGCCAATCTGTGCGTTGACATTACAGATCGCCGTCTTTCGAGCGGCTCGGCATGCACAACATTCACACACATAATCCCGAGATCCGCACAATCGAGTTTCGAAAGTTGCGGAGGAATCATCGAAGGGCGAAAGTGCTCTTCGAATCCACCAACGAACAAGATCCGATAATTTGTCGGATTGTCACTGTCGCCGACGAACGTCATAACCCCATCCATTGCAGCTACAGCCACCAAGACGGATGTCTTAACATCTGCACATGCAGCCACGACGACAAACGCCTGTAAGTCACCTGACGGGGTTGCTGTAACAGGCTTGCTCACCAATGCTTCCGGCATTTGTGGCGGAGACGTATCGAAAACTAGCGATTCGGCCCCAAACGACAAGGTAAAGAAGTTTTTCAAAGTAACCTACCTTTCTATTGTTTTGATTTTCCGAAATGGAGCATAACATAAAAAAGCAAGTTGTCAAGGCACCGCGACAGCAAGTTATACCTATTTATTCGTCGCTACAGTCACGCTTTCCATGACAACCTTTGTCAAAGGCTTGTCACTGCTATCACGCGGAGTTTTAGCTATAGCATCGACAACATCTAGACCAGAAATGACTTTACCGAATATAGTGTAGTTATGAGGAAGCTGTGGATTGTCTTGCTGCATGATGAAGAATTGGCTGCCATTGGTATTTGGACCAGCGTTGGCCATAGCCACTACGCCGCGCTGATACCCTGCTTTGGCTGATAATGTGTTCGGATCGAGCTCATCGGCAAATTTATAACCAGGACCACCGGTACCTGTTCCCGTAGGATCCCCTCCTTGTATCATGAATCCCTCGATCACTCTGTGGAATATCAAACCATTATAAAAACCTTTGTTGGCAAGAGTGATGAAGTTAGCGACTGTCTTCGGTGAATCTTGATCATAGGTCGCGAAGACTATAGTACCTTTGTTAGTTTGGATTGTGACTGTGTGCATAGATTTTGGTGCTGAAAGATTATTATTAATGGAAGTGGCCGATGAAGGAGCTGTTGAAGACGCGACGGCCGCATTAGTAGAAGTGGCATTTATTGCATTGTCGGTCAAAGCAACTGGAGCTTTACGGTCTGTAAAGAACCAAGCCACACCGATCACAATTACAGCCACAACGACTAAGACAATCTGATTTCTTGTACTCATTTTATTTTAATGAAATATTTTCGATTAATTTGATAAGGTGCTAGAGATTATATAATTCTTTGACTTTGCTTACAATGAGTTTCTTAGCTTCTTCGATCGAGCCGTTTACCGTCGCGCCAGCAGCAACTTTGTGGCCACCGCCACCCAGACTGACTGCCAATTTATCTACGGGATAGACGTCCGTATTCTTGGTACGAAAACTGCACTTGACCTGACCAGGAAGCACTTCCGTCAATGACCCTACAATATTCCATTCAGCTACTTTATTCATCATCCTTGAAATGGAACTGCCGCTTATACTTTCTTCAGAGATATTCTTGCTAGTGATTTCGGCATTAGAAACAGCAGATAAGGCAAATTTCCCGCCAGAAAATACTTCGATGGACCCCAAGGCCGCTCCATAAAACACTAGAACATCTCTTGTATCCGAATTTTCCATACGGGTTATCAATGATGAGAACTCCGGATATTTCTTTACCAGAAACGTTGCGATCTCATATGTCTTCACGGTTGTGGAATTATATTTCAATCCACCAGTATCAGCATATATAGCCATGAACAAATTTGCAGCCATGTCACTAGTTATTTCTACACCAATCTCACTCAATAACTCATATATTATCTGGCCAGTGGCCGGAGCCTCTGGAATTATCAGATTGATATCCGCGTAACCGCCATTGGAAGCGTGGTGGTCTATGACTATTGATCTTATAGATAGTGGAAAGACTATCTGTATTTGCTTCGAAATCATGTCCGGTTTTGAGCTATCTACAGATATAAACAGATCAAACTCGGATAAATCAACTTCTGGAAAACTCTTAGTCACAATATCCTTGGCACCAGGAAAATGCATGAACTCCTGCGGAATATTCGAATCCCCTTTTATGACCGTTGCCTTTCTGCCAAGGCTTTCAACAGCGAACTTCATGGCCAGTGCCGATCCGACACTGTCCGGATCCGGAGATGGGTGACAACACAAGAGAACGGACTTAGACTTTTGAATCTCAGCCAAGATGGCTGGTGCCAACTCCTTTATATCAGAGCTTTTGATATTTTTCATACATATACTATGGCACAATACGGATCAATTATCCATGACTCCAATAAGTGCTATGATATATCCCATGTACGATAACACCGACGAGGAACTAGTCGAGCTTGCAAAAGATGGCGACAGTGAAGCTTTCAATATATTGGTCAAAAGGCATGTGGACCACATATATAATTTCGTACGCCAATATACAACACACAAGGAAGATGCTGACGACATAACCCAAGAAGCCTTCTTCAAGGCCTGGAAACATATCAAAAGCTTCAAAAAAGGTAAGAAATTCACTACTTGGCTATTCACCATCGCCAGAAACTCCGCACTCGATAATATAAAAAAGCGTAAAGCTTTTTCTTTTTCTGACATGGACGCTTTTGGTCAATCCGGCGGCGCCGGCGGAAGCGGCGGCAATAGCAGCGAAAACACCGGATTCGCCGAGACACTAAAAGACCCCGAACCGTTGGCACCGGAGATATTCGAGAGAAAAGAGTTGGCACACGAGCTTACAGAAGCCATGGATACACTGCCACCAGACTGGAAAGCCGTATTGGTGATGCATTATACTGATGACATGACTTTCGAAGAGATCGCCGCAGTCGTATCCAGACCAATGAACACCATTAAGAGCTGGCACCATCGGGCCGTTCTGAAAATCCGAGATATCCTTGCCACGCACCATAAAGACGAGACTAGTCGTATAAATACCAAGTAAAATGAAGCCGTATACATACAAAGAACTGTTCGCTCAAATACCCGTCGAGAAGACGCCGCCTTTTGTTGTGGCCAAGATAGAGGCACAGATAAACAGTGCTCAGATCCACAGAAACCTCATCAGGGGTACTATATATGCCCTGATTACCTGCGGAGCCATAGCAGCTTGTGTACCAGCGATAACGTCCATGATCAATGCTATGGTCAGCTCAGGGTTCACTTCTTACGCGTCTATTTTGCTAACCGAAGGTACAAATGTCCTGAGCTCTTGGAAAGAGCTTGGCATGGCTTTGATAGAATCATTGCCAATGTTAAGTATTATGGCCGTATTGGCGCTGCTCATTGGGTCCATCTATTCCATGAGTAAGAGCATTTCTTACATAAAAGGCGCAAAGATTTTGTCAGTTTAATTAAACTAAATTAATAAAAAATTAATAGAATAACCATATAAAAAAATGAAAGAACTCCACAAAAATCTGCAGGAAGCATTCAAACACCCTCACACCAAAAAAACCCTCAAGGTACTCGGGGTCATATTGGCCGCAATGGTTATATTCTCCGGTGGGATGATTGTCGGATTCTTCAAGGGTGAATTCTCTGAAAGATGGGATAGGAATTATATGGGTGTCATGGGCGGACCAAGATCACCGTTTTCAACATTTTCTGATACCGACGGACGCGCCCCGTCGCCACACGGCACTGCTGGACAGGTCATATCTTTCAATAACAATCAGCTTATGATAAAAGGCCCCGGTGATACAGAAAATGTCGTGACCATCAGCCCGCAAACAGTGATACGTGCACTGCATCGCCAAGGTACCACTACGGATATAATCGCTGGTGCGTGGATAACTGCCATCGGATCTCCAGATGAGAGCGGCCGCTTAGTCGCCACCTTCGTGAGAATCATGCCAGCTCCGCCACAAAATATAAATAATGCCACTAACACCATCAAATAAAAAAATGAAAACTTCCATAGCCAGCCGGATAAAAAACTTCGCGCGTAAGCATAAGATCATAACCACGATCATTGTGATCGTAATCATTGTTGGTGGATATTATTGGTATCATACAGCAACCTCAGCCAGTGCTACCCCTCAATATGTTTTGAGTTCTATACGCACAGGTTCGATCATTCAAACAGTGGCCGGAACCGGACAAGTCTCAGCTTCGAATCAGACCGATGTACTAAGCCAAGTATCCGGAACCATACAATCCATAAATGTTTCCGTCGGCCAAGCCGTTCATACGGGAGATTTAATAGCCACTATCGACCCAACCAATGCTGCCTTGAGCCTGGAAAACTCCAAGATATCTTTCGCCAAACTTACAGAGCCAGCCAAAGCAACAGATATATCGAATTCCTTAAATAATCTAACAAAATCTTATAACGACGGGTTCAGTTCTGCCTCGTCGATATACCTCGATATGCCAGCGGTTATATCCGGCATGAAAACCCTCTTCTATAGCGACAAGACAAGCTTCCTGTCAGACCAGAATTCCGCTTCCCTTTCACCAGCAAACCTAGCAATGCGTGCCAAAGCTGGTGCAGAATATGATGCGGCCGTCATTCAATACCAAAATAGTCTCAATGAATTCAA
>CAIKDL010000094.1 GCA_903826185.1 uncultured bacterium
ACTAATGTTCATGGGAAATATAAGCGTGATATTTATTTGTATATTTAATTATCATTGTGTTATTGCTGTTCTTGGTAAAAACAAGGCAAGGAAAAAACTTATAATATTACTGTACATCTTGGGATTGGGACTAGCTGTATTTTATCTAATGTTTCCAGATACATTCTTAATGGCTTCTACACCTAAAATGTATTTTCCTAATTATTATGTCATAGGGAATCTTTATTGGTTAGAACAGTTATTCTTTAAAATACTGTTACCATTATTATTTATATATGAACTAATTCACGCTTATAATCTGCAAGACAACCAAAAAGAAAGGAATCGAATAAAATACTTAGCTTTATCATTAATTGTGGGGTGGGTTTTTGGTTCAACTTCGGCTTTTCTCGCCTACAACATCCCAATCGACCCAATGTATGGCATATACTTCCCTATCTTATTCTGCATACCATTCACTTATGCGGTCTTCAATCACGAACTTCTGGATATCAGGATTGTCGCTAAGAAAGCTTTTTATTATGGAATCATGGTCGCCATCTGTGCCGGCATTCTTATATTCATGAACTTCATCAACAAATGGGTTGAGGAGATCATTCCGGGAATCCCGATGTGGGTAGTACCGATAGTCTCGGCCATGTTCGGCGTTGCGATTGGCATCGCTGTTTGGAAAAAAGTGCGCGAAGGAGATCTGCTCAAATACGAATTCATCAGCAAGACGATGCATGAATTGCGCACGCCGCTCACTCACATCAAGTTGGCCGCGGAAAACTTAGAAGAGACGAAGCTCGATGAAAAACAAAAGTCGTCTTTGGCTTACATTGAGAAAGCTAATGATAAGCTCATTGAACTAACAAATCTGGTGAAGGAAACAGCCGCTAGCTAATGCAGCCCTATCTGGTACTCGTATAGTCTCCTATATACACCATTTTCTTTGGCGATCAGCTCAGCGTGCGTACCAGTTTCGACAACCGTTCCCTTTTGAAAAACGAGTATGAGATCAGCCTTACGCACAGTAGAAAGCCTATGAGCAATAATGAATGTGGTCCTACCACGCATCAGCCTTTCCAGAGCTTCGGTGACGATCTTTTCTGTCTGAGCATCAAGAGCGCTGGTGGGTTCATCGAGTATGAGTATGGCCGGTTCACGAAGCATAGCGCGCGCTATAGCCACACGCTGTTTCTGTCCAACAGAGAGTTTGATACCACGCTCGCCTACCAATGTCTTGTATTTGTCCGGCAGGGCCGAAATGAATTCATCCATGTGAGCCTCACCAGAAACCCGTAACACGTCTTCATCCGAAGCACCGAAAGTTCCATAGCGGATGTTGGTCATGATCGTATCATTGAATAGAGCAACTTCCTGTGGCACCACAGCTATATGCTGGCGTAATTTAATAAGATCAAGCTTGCGCGTATCAATACCATCTATAAGCACATTTCCTTCTGATGGAAAATAATATCCGGATATAAGAGAAATGGCCGTGCTTTTACCAACACCGGACTCACCGACCAAAGCCACGACTTGGCCAGGTCTGACTTCAATATTCATTCCAGCAAGAACGTTTGGCTGACCTTCTCCGTAACGGAAATAGACGTTATCAAACCGCACATCGCCAGATATATGTTCCGGCGACACAGCCCCTTCCGGAGTGTAGACTTCTTGATGCTTCTCAAATACAGTCTCGGCTTTTGCTGCGGTGATAATACCATTCTGAATAACTTGCCAACTTGAACCAAGCGCCACAAATGGACCGAAGAACATCAAAGAATAACCATTCAAAGCCACGAGCTCACCGACGGTTATACTACCAGCAGAGATCAATTTGACGGACATCACGAAGATCGCCAACTGCGTCAAGAAAACGATGGTACGTTGGAAGAAGCTGACATTGCTCCAGTTCCTCTCCAGCTTCATCCAGAGGTTCTGCGTTTTGCTGAGCAGATTGTAACGAACCTTCTTGATCTCATATTCCTCTGCGGAAGCCTGTTTAACACTCTCTACTTGCTGGACAGAAGCGGCCGCGTCATCCCAGCCGGTATTCCATTCATGATGAGCCTTAGAATCTATGGCCGCGATCGGCGCTAAGATTTTTATCAATAACAAAACATAAAGCACGACTCCGGCGAATAAGATAGAAGCCAGTACAACATTTATGCTAGCAGCCAAAAGAATACCGATCACGATGCTGACGAACTGCGGAGCAATACTGATAACTGTGCCGGTTATCGTCGGGACTCTCCAGCTGGCTTGACTAAACTTTTGCAGCTCGCCGTTTGTATGCGCATTCTTGTGATACTTGAGGGGCAGACGAAACATGTGGATGAAACCATCTGCTTGAATATTGAACATAAGACCAGTTTCGACTCGCCTTCTGACTCGATCGATGATCCAGTCGATGTTATTGGCGACTATTTGAATGACCGCCCAGATGATAAGAAGAGTCAACCAAAGCGGCCAAGAATTTGCGGCCAAGCCAGTCACACTAGCCGCGCCATTTGAGGCTACGTTTTTAGCATGTTCAGAGACCTTTATCAGTGCATCAAAAAAGCGACCAGTGATATATGGCACGAAACCATTGGAAACGGCCGAAATAATACCAAGAAAAACCAACAAGATTAGTTTGCCTTTGAATGGCTGTAAATGCCGCCAGATAGCTTTCATGCCATGGTGCATCTCTTGGCTTTGCTGCTTTTTGTCTTTAGGGTTTTCTGGTTTCATTTGATATGGATAATGTAATTAAAACGCGGCTCGCGCCATTTTTTTATTTCGCCAAAAACCTCACAAATATCTGACACGGATCGCTCCAGCCCGGATATGGATTTATGGTCTCGAGTGGCACAAACCCGAGCTTCTTGTAGAAACGTCTGGTCTTTTCATAAGGTTCATATTCCTCGGTATCCGAGAGCGTCTTCACTTCGCAAACTTTGTAAGACTTACCAATCTCTCGTAGACTTTCCTCTACGAGCTTAGTCCCAATACCTTTACCATGAAGCTCCGTCGATACGCCCATCCAAGCCAGCTCGACAGCCTCCGGATTGATCTCTTTGTAGATAATGAACCCCACAAGCTTGTCAGCCAAATAAGCCCCGAAGCGTCGGCCTGTATGACCGTCTTTCTCTATAGACTTAAGCCCGGCTTCATTGAAATGCTCTTTCAACATGGCAGCAAGATCGTTCAATGCGCGCAGCTCAGCAGCATTATTTATGGTTTTTATGGCTATATTCATGATTGTCAATGATAGCACAAAGTCGCCTTCACAAAAGAGATAATCGTGATAGACTCAAAAACAGAGAAAGGAGCAAAAATGAATAAAATCGAGCAGTGGGCGCTGTTATTGCCATTCCTATTGGCAATCGCCTATCAACGCGGTCATTTCTGGTTCAAACCAGGTGACTTCAAATTCACGCCATTGCGTACATTGACTGGATTGCAGATCCATCACGCGCACTGGGGCTTGTTGTATGCCTTCGTTTCGTTCTTGTTCCTGATATTCGATATCAAGAATTACTGGACGATCGGCCTCGGTAGCTTGGGTTGGGGATTATTCTTCGACGAGATCATCCCTCACCTGATGATGCCAAGCCCAACAAACCGTGACAAGGAGCTTGAGATCTACGCCAAGTCTGAAGGCAAAACTATCGGATTGGCCATCATGATAGTCGCGATTATGTGGCTGATCATTCAATGTACCGACACCAAATAAAACATTCGCGGCTGGCCACTTGGTGGAAGCCGCGAATTTTTTGTTGCGAGAGTTGAATGGTTTTATTGTTGGGGGGGCGACAGGGGTATGGTGGGGTCGGTACTTTGACCGGATTCCGGCCAAAGTACCAATGCACACAAAGTACATGTACCTCGCTTCGCCGCCTATTTATTATAAAGATTCACGATTGAATTGTAGAAGACTTGCGTGATGTTGCCTTCATCCATATTTTCTGGGATCCACAACGGCTCGCCGATATTGACTGTCAGTCTCTTTTTGACAGCTCCCTCTTCACCACTAATCCTAAACGAAACCGGTAACACTGGCACATTTGTCTTTTGAACCAGAACAGCAGCACCTCTTTTGAATTCCGAGACGCCTTCTTTTTTGACAATCTTGCCTTCTGGATATATGACGACGTTGCCGCCATCCATGATGATATCGCTGGCAACCTTCAGATTTTCCTCAACACCTTTTCCAGGCACGATCACGAAAACTCCGAAAAGAGCATACAATGCCTTGATGACACCGATGCGTGTCAGAAAATTCAAATGCTTATAGTCGAACTTATCGACAGCCATGAATCTGAGGGGTAAATGTGAGGCCCAAAATCCCAAAACCAAACGAAACAAGAAGCTATCATAAGAAGCGACATGGTTTGATATCAGAATAAAAGGACTGACGATCTTTTTGAGGTTTTGGCGGTCGTTTATGGTGACTTTATAAAGAGAATGAAAAAAGATATAAGCGATCGGCCAGGTCAAAAATTGTGTGGCCATTGAAAAATAACGTATCAAGCTTTGCTTTTTCGGGATCGATATGATTCTTGGTTTAGCTAAGGCATTGGCCAAAGCAGTATCTGTTGCGTCGCTTTGTACAGCCACATCAGCTATGGTTTGATTGGACATGTGTTTCCGGACGCATCTTGTTGCGCCTAGGCAAATTATATCACGACTTTGACTTCTATAGCATATATGCCGTATTTGGGTATATTCTCTTTGTATTCACTGAAAGCGGTGTTATAACGCTCCACTGCTGCGTTTATATCTAAACCACTAGACAAAGTGTTTCTGGTTCCTTCTGCCTCCAACATACTTCTAACATTTGGGTAATTTCTTACGCCAAGCACTTCGACTTTCATGACTTCCATGGTCACATTGTTAGTGAATGTGAGAGTGTCTCCGGCTACGAGCTTTTCATAAGGCGTAGCGTCATAGCTAGTCGGCACTCTAGTTTCTATCTTCTTGGTGCCAGCACGAATAGCTTTGAATGGTCGGTCATTGAGGTCTAGTTGGTAATTCATGGTTTTAATAATTCTTCTTTTAATTTTAATGCCCTTTCCAGTAAATGATCGCCTACTTTATCCCAATCCAAATATTTTTTAAGGTCTTGTGGATCAATAAGTTTTATATAATCTATATCGCCGTCTGGATCAGATACAAAAGGACCATATGGCTCAACTATACAAACAGACCTTGTTTGGGTATTAATCTTATCTGGCTCGTATATGTCCTGATATCCCAAGATGTGATGTTTAAGCACCTTCATGTTGGATTCTTCCTTAGTCTCTCGTATGACAGCTTGTTCAACTGTTTCTCCTGACTCTACGCTACCACCAG
>CAIKDL010000095.1 GCA_903826185.1 uncultured bacterium
CGCTCTTCTGGAGTAAGCTGTGTCTCACCCTTTGGTGAGATCTTACCAACTAGGATATCGCCTTCACGGACTTCAGCACCTATACGGATGATACCCTCTTCAGTTAGATTTTTGAGTTTAGCTTCACCAACGTTTGGTATATCACAAGTCGTGACTTCAGGACCAAGCTTGGTGTCGCGAACATTGACTACGAACTCCTCGATGTGGATGGAGCTCCATTTGACATTCTTAACAACGCGTTCGGACAAGATAATGGCATCCTCGTAGTTTGAACCAGACCAAGACATGAAGGCCACGAGAGCATTGTGACCAAGAGCGATCTCACCCTTGTCGGAAGTAGATGTGTCCGCGAGTATGTCGCCCTTCTTCACTTTGTCACCAACAGAAACGATCGGGCGCTGATGGAAGGCTGTAAAGCCATTTGTACGTGAGAACAAGACGAGATCGTACTGATGAGTCTTGCCGGTCTTCGTAGACTTGAAGACAATCTTCTGAGCATCAACATGAGTTATCTCACCATTTTCAGGAGCAACAACGACGCGGCCAGTATCCAAGACCGCCTTGGCTTCCATGCCGGTCGCAACTATCGGAGCTTCAGGAACTAGACAAGGCGTAGCTTGTCTCTGCATGTTTGATCCCATCAAGGCACGGTTAGCATCATCGTGGTTCAAGAAAGGAATGAGCGATGTGGCAATGGAGAAAGCTTGGTTAGGAGCAACGTCGATATAATCCACAGCCTCTTTCTTCACCAATTCAGGTTTACCATTTACACGAACCTCAACCTCATCTTCAGTGATATGACCTTCAGCGTTGAAAGCGGTGGCAGCGTGAGCAATGCGGAAATTCTCTTCTTCAAGAGCGTTCAGGTAGGATATTTCTTTGGTGACGACACCATTCTTGACCTTGGCATAAGGAGTTTCGATCATGCCGAAATCATTTATACGAGCAAATGTCGTCAGACGCAACACAAGACCGATGTTCGGACCTTCAGGAGTGTGAATAGGACAAAGGCGACCATAGTGAGATGGGTGCACGTCACGGACCTCGAAGCCAGCACGCTCACGAGAAAGACCGCCAGGACCAAGAGCTGTCAAAGTGCGGAGATTTTCTATCTCGGCCAAGACGTTTTCCTGGGTCATGAACTGCGACAATTGGTTGGTAGTATAAAATTCCTTGATACGAGCCTGCAAAGGACGAGGATAAATAAACTGGACAGGCAATGTTATATCCGGTTCGATCGTGGACATCTTATCCTGGATATTCCTCTTCATCTGAGTCAAACCGAGACGAATGCGCTGTTCCAAAAGCTCACCAACATAGCGTACGCGGCGAGAACCAAGGTGATCGATGTCATCAGGTTGTGTATCCGGAGTGCTGTTCATCTTAACGATGTGGCTAATGGTCGTAGCGATATCATCAAGAGAGATGGTGCGCTGTTCCATAGCCTTATCATCCATAGACTTTCCGAAACGCTTGTTGAAGCGGAAACGACCGACTTTGGAGATATCATAACGATCGGCGCTCAAAACCGCCTTGATGAAAGAACGAGCATTGTCGGCAGTGGCCAAATCGCCGTCACGAAGACGCTTGTGGATCTCTATATAGGCTTCATCGATAGTCTTGGCGTGGTCCTTAGAAAGTGTATGTTCGACGACCTTCTTGGCGTCAGCATCAGTCTTGAAAAGATCCAACATAACAGCGTTTGTGTCTGCACCTAGGACGCGCAGCAAAGAAGTGATCGGGAATTTGCGCTTACGGTCGATACGACAATATATAGTACTGTCGGCATCCATCTCTATTTCCATCCAAGCACCGCGAGCCGGGACAACCTTGGCCCCGAAGTAGCTCTTACCGCGAATTTCATTGGCTACGAAAAATATGCCGAATGAACGAGCGAGCTGAGGGACAATAACGCGCTCGACACCATTGATGATGAAAGTACCGTGATCAGTCATCAAAGGAAAATCGGCCAGGAACATTTCCTGCTCTTTCTCCACATTCAAAGTTTTGTTCTTCAGTTTGACCGTAATCTTGATTTGGCCTTCGTAGTTCAACTTGTTGTTCTTGGCATAGTGCTCATTGTATTTCGGATACATGAGATCCATCTTGCCAAATGACAATTCGAACTTCTTTTCGGCATAGTCCTTGATCGGAGAGAATTCCTTCAAGAGATTTACGAATCCGTGCTCGATGAGCCAAGCAAAAGACGTGAGCTGCGATTCTACCAAGTTTGGCATTTCTACCAACGGTTCCTGGTAGCGAGCAAAATATTTCTTCGGACGGACCTGCTTCGCGGTACTGACTGATGTGGATGTCGACATATTTTTTATAATATTGATAAATTATTAAAATGACGGACCGGACGGCAAACTAATTAAGCTGATAAATTGTGACCGATCCGAAAGACGCACAAAAGCCGTTCCATAGTCAGGAACGCCTGGTTCACAAAATTAATGTGATGATATTTGCACGGGTAGGATCTAACTAGGGTCGCTTACGGGCCTTTGTAATCCTCCGCTGTAGGCAGAACACAATCTGCGAAGTTAGAGAGAGCCTAGCATCTATAGTACCAGGCGTCAAGCGGTTGACATGGGGATAAGTTTTGTGGTAGCGTTGAAAAGGAAGCCAAACATAAAGTAGAAAGGATTATAAATGAGACCCGATGAGAAAAAACTTTGCATAGCAAAACGGATTGTTCCAATTATTGGCAAAATCGATAATGAAAGATTCACTAATGTTGGTGAACTTATCGAGGGACTACTTATGATCGGTGCTCCAGACATTATGGCAATCATCAGTAGTGGCGGCGGAAATGTGGCTGTGGGTCTGGATATATTCGACCTGCTAAAAACATACCCCGGAAAGATTACTGGTGTTGTCTACCGACAAGCAGATTCTATGGCCGCAGTAATCCTACAGGCGTGCGAGGAGCGGTGCTGTGCCAAACATGCAAAAATCCTCATACACCATGTGTTCAGGGACAATGTATCTTTGGACACCTTTGAAAGTCCCCAAAAACTGAAGCGTGTCGTCGCCAAACTTCGGAATGATCAGATGAGCATATACAACATCCTCATCAGTCGTACCAACAAAACAATCCGCGAGTTAAAGGCTGTCTGCCGCAAAGAAGAGCCGATGGCCGCCGACCAAGTGATCGAATTCGGGCTTGCGGATCGTATCCTCACTCGAGACGACATGACCAAGTGGTTCCGGCCAGCACCTAGTCAAAATTAGTTTTGGAACGAAGTAAATCTTACAAAGTGGAGTGCCTGTGGCTCCACTTTTTTATTATCTAGCTTTCTTTTTCCACTCGTCCATCTTCTTGTGATGTCCAGATAATAAGACTTTTGGCACACTGAGCTTTTTACCTTTATATTCTATAATCGGCGGCCTAGTATATACATCCGATCCAGCTACACGGCGCTCTTCTACAGAATTATCGTCACCAAGCACACCCGGGATCCTGCGGGTTATAGTGTCTATGACGACCATGGCTGGTAATTCGCCGCCAGTCAACACGTATTCACCAATCGAGATATCAGTCATTGGAAAAGCTTTCTTGACACGAGCATCAACACCTTCATAGCGTCCGCAAACAAGGACAATGTCCGTATACTTCTTGAATGAATCCGCGACAACGTTAGTGAACTGCTTACCAGATGGACTGAAGAAAATAATCTTTATCTTGGCGCGATTTTTTGCAGACCTAATCTTTTTACCAACAGCTTTTTCGATGGCTCTTATGACCGGCAATGCTTCCATGACCATGCCTGGGCCACCACCATAAGGTCTATCGTCCACACGGCGCTCGGCATAAGAAAGATCTTTATTCCCTTTTGCTGATTTGGCAAAATCGCGAGGGTTGTAATACTTAATAGCGACAATACCGCGCTCTTGGGCGCGTTTCAAGATAGATGAATTCACATAAGAATCCAAACTCTCTGGAAATAAGCTGATTATATGGAATGTGATCATGATTTTTTATCGGCCAAAAACTTAGATATCAACTCTACATCCGCTAGATCTTTGGGTCTGCCGGCGGCTTTTTTCCAATTCATTAAATCTACCAAACTTACAACTCTGACACCATTTATAATGGAAGAATTCTTCAAGAGTTGATCGGTCGGAATGATGAAAGTGTTGTCGACAGAATATTCAGATAATATATCCACCTCTTCAGACCTCAACATTTTCTTGAATCCTTTTTGACAATATATGCAATCGCAATCTTTCCACCCTTCTGACTTTAGTTTTGCAAATAATTCAGGAGTGGCGACAAAGTCTAGATCATTGGCTTTTCTTATGTCATATACCTCCAAAGCTCCTCCAATCAAAACATACTGGTCTATTGGAAAACCTAGAGCTTTCACACGAGCAAATATGTCTTTTTCTTGCATACGATGGCTATTCCGAAACTACTCCAACTTGAGATCTGCCATGGCGTCATCGACGCTCTTGGAAGCGCGGGCTGCGGAAGTCTGGACTGGAACTGATGATGGCAATGCGCCTGGCTGACCCTGCATCTCAGCTGACCTTAGACCGCCAACTGGTTCATTGATCTTGAGATTGACGCGAGAATTGTTTTTCATGCCCACAACGCGCAGAAGCGTGCGGATAGACTTGGCAGTATTGCCTTGACGACCAATAATCTTACCCATATCAGCTGCCGAAACTTCGAGAGTCAAAAGAACACCCATCTCATCTACAGTGCGATTCACTTTCACATCATTCGGATTGTCCACAAGTGCCTTGATAACATACTCTAGAAACTGTTGATCTGCTTGCTGCATATTAGTTCAATAGCTAACTTATAATCGTACAGTTCGCTGTACTAGTGCCTAGTTTAGCAAAGAAGACAAATAGTGGCAATTAAGAAAAAAGCGCCTGTCGGCGCATATATATCTCAAGGTGGAAAACTCAGATATGAGTCTATTATGCAACTGGTGCAGGAGCAGCTTCTGCGGCTGGTGCGGCAGCTGCCGGCTTAACCTCGGCCTTTGCTTCCTCAACCTTCTTGATCGGAGACTTCTTCGGGAGAGCATTGATCTTCTTGGCGGTGATAACTTTCTGAGTAACAAGATAATTGTGCAATGTCACAGACAGCTTGGCGCCCTTGGAAATCCAGTACTTCATCTTCTCTGTGTCCATCTGTTCTACTTTGTTCTTGATGCGCGTATCATACCAGCCAAGGTTCTCGAGATATTTGCCGCTCTTTGGGCCATTCTTGGAATCGGTCAAAACGACACGAAACGTTGGTTCGTGCTTGCGGCCTGTGCGCTGTAATCTGATCATCAACATGTGGGAGAGATAATAACAGAGGACAAGAAATAATGCAAGAATATCTACAGAATACCAATAAAAAAGGCCCCAAAGCGACGATGGGA
>CAIKDL010000096.1 GCA_903826185.1 uncultured bacterium
CCTCCGACTTTTCGTTGTGACGGCGCGCTTGCACAAGCGCCTAGTGTTGAGCCAATATCTGCCGAGGTTATGGCTGAGATGTTCGATTCCATCGTGCCAGACAAATCTTATCTAGAATTATATCAGGCGAACAAGAGCATCGACTTCGCTTTTGAATTCGGAGAGGTGCGGTTTCGTGTCAACGCTTGCCAAGCTCGAGGCTTGTCAGCGATCACGCTCCGGAGACTGCCGAGCCGAGTACTTGCATTCGAAGAGATCGGCTTACCAGAAGGTTTCATCGAGCTGACCAAGCGGCCCCGGGGCCTTCTCTTGGTAACTGGTCCGACCGGTTCTGGAAAGACTACAACGCTGGCTTCTGTGATCTCCGCTCAATTGAAAGGTGGAGGTCGTCATGTCTATGTCATCGAGCAGCCGACAGAATACGTGTTCGGTCATGCGAATGGTGTGTTGACGCAGCGCGAAGTTCCGACGGATTGTCCTTCGTTTTCAGAGGCACTGACGGATTCTCTGCGTGCAAACCCCGACGTTATCGTGGTTGGCGAGATGCGTGATCTGCCTACGATCAGGGCTGCCTTAACTGCAGCGGAAACCGGACATCTTGTTTTGGCGACGCTGCATACCTCGACGGCCAGTAGCACCATCAACCGGATCATCGATGTGTTTCCGGACATGGAAAAGGCTCAGGTCCGGACACAGCTGGCTATGAGCTTGCTTGGCGTGCTATGTCAGCAACTCTTGGCTCGGGCTGGTTATGATGGTGGTCAGGTGGCCGCCTTTGAGTTCATGCGGATGACTTCGGCTGTCGCTAACCTGATCCGTGACAACAGGACGAATCATATCGAGAACGCCATTCAAACCGGCAGAAATGTCGGCATGCAACTGCTCGATGATCATCTTTACGAACTGGTAGTGGCTCGTAAGGTCGAACCGCAAGATGGTTTGCTCAAAGCCAATGATCCGGCTGCTCTCATCGCCAAACTACGCCAACACCCCGATGCCTTCGATATGGGCATTATTGAAGACCAAATGTTGGGTGGTTGATTCATGAGCTCCGTACTTGTTACGGGGCTTTTTTGTTATTTGTCTTGTTTGACAATTATATTTAATTATGGTAGTAGTTGATTTAGAAACACGGCTTTTTACATAAAGAAAGGGAGATAAATGAAACTCAGTGAATTCCCAAAAACATCAAGGGATACGGAAATTGGTCGTCTGATTCGTGAGGTTCGTAGACGATACAACTTGGCCGACGAGGTAGCCAGAAAATTCATGCTGGCCTCGGCTCTGGAACCGCTCTCGAACAAAGATGGATGTACTACACGCTTTGTCGATTTGAAAGAATCGAAAAGGCTTGAATTGTTCGTGGCTGCTGGCATCAACAGTGGTTTTGCGATCAGGCATCTTGTTGACCACTTGATCGTCAACAAAACGCTGATCGGCTCGTATAAATTCATGATCGAAGCGGTTGTGACAAGTAAGCTCAATCGCAAGGGCGGCAAGATCAACCACGGCATCCTGGAGGCGATCATTCCTCTCATCGCGACGCAAGTCATCTTCTATGACAAGATTAAGGATGAGCCATCTATGATATTTGGTCTGGTTGGACCGCTGCTCTCGAATACCGGAAAAGAGGACGTCGAGGATCTGCTCCAAGCAAAACGGATCGCCAACAAGATCAGCGGGGTCGAGAAGAAATATCCACTGCGACAACACAAAGTGGTTTCGATCTACGATTATTACTTCTTCGAAGTCAACGCTGAACTCGCCGAAGGTAATCTCACTGCAGTCCTACACAACCAGCAGTTCCTCGATGGCTTCAGCGATATCAAAGATATGCTACGGGTCATGGCATCGTCGAAGAAAGAGCGTCTGCTTGAGAAAGTTGAGGATGCATATAACTTCATCCGGAACAAGCATGATAACAAGATCGGCGTCGGTCTGGCGGCCGATCATTGCGCGATATGTCTTTATCTTTATATATCGCTCATCGATCATCGGGAAGTCATCGGATAAATCTCCGTGCTCGTTTGAACCTGTCTTAAATGGCAGGTTTTTTATTTATAGATATCCCTTGCTACATGACACCTTTAAGCTGTAAAATGTAACCAATGGCTACATCGAGAAAATTGGGAAGTTCTCCGGTCTTGATTCTGGATATACAGAGCTCATCTGTACGTGGCTCTCTGGTCGCTGGTAAGAAAATCCTTTTCGAAATCGGCATCGAAATTCCTAACCGTGTTACAAAAAGCAGCAAGTCTCTCACAGAAAACACTTTGGAGGCTACAAAGATCATCGTTGAAGGGATCCTGAAAGAATTCATCCTCCGCCGAGAAGGCGCTGACAAAAATTATAAATCCGCGAAAATATCAGCTGTTCATTGCGTGATCTCATCGCCTTGGCTCATATCGCAAGCACAAATCGTCTCAACCTCATTTGCCAAAGAAACTAAGATTACCGAAAAGATAGTCCGATCTATGTTAGAAAATGAAAAAGCCAAACCAACGTTGCACATCACCGAAGAAGCCCACCGCAACGGTCAGCTCAAAGTTATAGAAAGGAAGGTATTTTCTGTCTTACTAAACGGCTATCCAACAGAAAACTGGAAAGGTAAATTAGCGAAGACTCTGGATGTCTCTTTTGTCGTCAGCTCCGCGAGCAGCCAATTCATATCTCAACTTGAAGAGATCTGCCAAAATGTCACGTCCGCAAAACAGGTAAAGTTTCATTCATCGCTCATATTGCATTACATATCCAGCACTGAGCTTGTTCCATCGGCATCTGCGCATGTCTGTGTGCATATCCACAACGAGATCACTGACATGATTAGTATAAATAAAAGCGGAAATATATACTTCGCTTCATATCCAGTTGGTTTGCGTACTATCGCGGAAAGGATCTCTGTGGCCATGGGAATAAAGCAGCACACAGCCGAATCCATGCTGGCTCTTTATGCTGACATGCACATGGACCCGGCGCATAGTCGAAATTCCGGCGTGATAGTGGAAAGAATCCTTCGCGGATGGGCTCATGAGTATCATGAATTTTTGAAACTAGCTGGCATACCACACAATCTTCCTGTTCATATATTTGTTTCTTCAGAAAAATATTCTAAGCTCTTCGCACGACTGATGCGCATACCGAGTTCGAAGGCAAAAGTAGAACCAATTTCGGAAAATATCTATCCTGAAGCTATCAACAGTCTCGCGTAGAGCCGCCTTTATTGTTATAATTGCGACATGCCACGTCGTCTAGAAGATATAAGACCTGCTGACCATCGATCCATACACGATGTTCCTACACGTACCAAAAAAGGGAGCTTGGAGCACAAACCGCTTCCGGCTGCCGAGTCTCATGGGAGACATATCCATATCTCGAAAGTTAAGAGTGATGACAAAGAACCGATATCCTCGCATCAAACTGTGCTAGCGCCCCAGGCACATTCTCATGACAATCGACACGAACATCATGTTTTGCCAACTAAGCCACGTAGAAAGTCTACCGGCTTACGTTGGTTGCTAATCACCGTTGGAGTCATAGTTGTATTTGCTGGGCTAGGCTATATCGCCTCAGTGTATTTTGCCAGGGCATCATTCACAATAGTTCCAAAGAGCGTACTCATGGAGATAAATAGCACTTACTTGGCACAAGATTCTACGCAAGGAATCGTGGCGGCGACTGGAACGATTCCATATTCATTTATAACTGTACGTGGTTCTGCCAGTTCCACGGTGCCAGCAACTATTGGCCCCGCCGTTTCCACAAGAGCTCAGGGTCCGGTTACTATATACAACTCATTCAGCGCTCAAGCACAAAGGCTCATAGCTGGAACACGCATGGCCAATTCTTCAGGAAAAGTCTACAGATTAACCGGTTCTGTGGTGGTTCCTGGTTACACGGTTTCAGGGAAAATCAATATTCCAGGCAGCACCAATGCCACTATCATCGCCGATCAACCAGGAGACATCTACAATATCACCGGAGACAGCTCTATCAGTGACTTTAAGATGGTGGCTTATGCTGGAACACCCAAACAAAATACTATATATGCTCGTTTAACCAGCCCTATCGTAGGAGGCATGGTTGGTACACAAAGTGTGGTTAGTCCTTCGGTGGCGGCCTCAACAACAGCACAACTAAGATCCGGTATCACGAATGATCTCCTTAAGAATATTCACACATTGGTTCCTTCTGGTTATATCATGTATGACAGTGGATATATAACTTCTTTCTCTACAACAACAACGACAAACCTAGATAAGACTCATAGTATGTTAAGCGTTCAAGGATCTGTCAGTGGTATGATCTTCAAGAAGATCGACCTGGTCAACCGTTTGGCCGGTCCGACAGCAGCATCTTCATTTGGTTCATTCAAATACGATACTTCTAGTTTGGAAACACTGGATGTAACTGTGGTTAACTCCTCCTCGGCACCTTCAACTGGTTCGAGTTCGACCACTGTAAAGCAAATTAAGGCCGTCGCCTCAAAACCAGTTATATCCATGAAAATAAAAGGAACAGTGAAGCTGGTCGGAATAGTACCAGTAGATGAATTGATCAAGAAATTGCTAGGAAAAACTTCAGTTGAGGCGCAAAATGTCTTCAAACAGTATAACCAAGTCATTGATAAGATCGACGGGGAAGTCATGCCTCCATGGTCGAAAATACCGACAAATCCGGCTCGGATATCTATCGTGGTCAAAGGATAAGGTTCATGGCCATTATCCACCCTTGACGGCCAATACACCTATCTGCTAGTATACATACCTGCGCAATTACGTAATGGATATAGCGTCAAAACCTTCAAAGTTAGCGAATACCGCGAAGGGCACCGTCGTCGAGGCGTTGCCTGATACTTTGTTTAGAGTCGAGCTCGAAGGATCAAAAGAGATCGTTCTAGCTTATCTTGCGGGAAAGATGAAGATGAACAGGATTCGTGTCCTCATCGGCGACAAGGTTGAGTTGATAGTCGATCCATACGGTGGTAGAGCGCGAATTACAAGACGTTTTTAATAATATATGAGAGTAAAAGCTTCAGTAAAAAAGATTTGTCCGAAATGCTCCGTGGTACGCCGCGGTGGTTACATTTATGTTGTCTGCAGCTCTAACCCTCGCCATAAACAGCGTCAGGGTTAATTTATTAATTACGCGCTAAGCGCTTTTCATCACA
>CAIKDL010000097.1 GCA_903826185.1 uncultured bacterium
ATCGATGTGGACCATTCCGCGTTCTACGCGTTCGACTGTCCCAGCGACGATCTCGCCTTCTTTCTGACCGTATTCACCCATGACGGATACTTTCTCCGCTTCACGGATTTTCTGGATGATTATCTGCTTTGCTGTTTGTGCAGCGATACGACCGAAATCAGCTTTGGCTTCAAGAGGGAATACCAGTTCATCACCGATAACGGCGTCCTTCTTGATCCTGCGAGCATCTTCTATGAGCATATGTTGCTCTGGATTGAAACGAATCTTGATATCTTCGATATTCGCATCCTTGATATCTTCGTGACCAGCTTCCTCATCACCTTCCATGATGACTTGGTTGCGATCGACGACGATCTTCACCTGCCAGAATTCGGTTGCGCCGGTATTTTGGTCGAATGAAGCGCGAACTATCTGGCCTTTCTTACCATACTCTTTCTTGTAAGCCGTGGCCATGGCCATGGCGATAGCCTCCCAAGTCTTTTCCTTCGGGATACCGCGCTCTTCTTCTAACTGTGCTACGACTGCGTTTATTACTTTGAGATCGAACATATATTTGATTGTTATTAAGTTTTTATTAAATTTTTCTGCGGCGTTTTTGGCCATTTTTAATTGGCCGGTGGCGCCCTTCTAACAAATAAGTCCGCCTTGCGGGCGAACTAATTACGATAGTAATGTAGCATATGGTGCAAGAAAAGTAAAGGGTATAAAAAGTCCCCCGATTTATCGCGTTTTAGGGCATTATAAGCTTGCCGTTCCGCGTTTTTTATTATAGATTTGAGACAGAGTACCTGTGCTGGATATGAAATATCTGGCCAACCAAACAAGGAAAGACAGACAATGCCAACCAAAAAGATAGTGGCTGACCGGACATTCTATTTGCCCAGTGTAAACTACAGTTGTGACCTTCTCACTGAAGAAGTGTTGCTGAATCTTGGTATGATCCGCCCACCATCGGACGCCGCCAAGCTCGATCGAAGCGTTCGGATCCTCGTCGTTGACGCCGGATTCGGCGAAGGCTCGGAACATGTCCGCGCCGTGACACTCCTGAAGGAATTCGGGATCGGGGCGGTCGTCGGACCGTCCTGCACTCTGGGATTTCACGAGCGGGCCATGAGTAATGAGCTGCCGTTCGTGATGATCGACGATTGTCACTGTGAAGTAGTGCGAGCCGCACGTCTCCGTGTTGTGCATATCGATCCGGAGCAGGGAAGATTGCTGGTCGGTGAAAGATCCGCCGCCGGCATTGATATTCCTTGCCGAGTTTTCGCGGTGTGACGCGTTTACGCGCCCCGGCGTTCAAAGACCCGACATCCACCGCGGATGCCTGGGTCTTTTTTATGCGTTTTATAATGCATATTTGGGTTCAGATCCTGCTTAGCTTTGGTCCGTATTGACTATAGCGCACACTTATGGCAGTATATCGGCAGCTCTGTTCTCTGAAGTTTTTGTAAGACCAGAGGTTATGGTGAAACTAGTAAATAGGAGAAAATAAATGCAAACCATTGCACCAGTTAACCCGATCGGCAGTCCGTTCTCCGCTGATCACGTCCAAATCTTGCCAGCCGCAGTTGATGTTCCAGGTTTGGGATCTTGTCACACCACCAGATGTTTCCATGACGAGCAGACATTCAGTTGCAATCCCGAACTGCGTGGAGTGTTGGGCGATGTTGTCCCAATGTCTCATCCTGGTCGATTGGCTGTCTGCCAGATGGCGTTCGGCAAGTTCTCTCAGGACCTGATCTTCGCGACATTGATGAAAATCGATCGGGGCGCGTGGAAGATCAATGCTGCCGATCAGGATTCGGCCACGGCTGTCGCATCACGAATCATTGCCGCTGCGGAAGTTTACTTCCGGGCCAATCAGGTCGAAGAATTGATCTGTTTCCGCGGGTCGAATGGGCTCGATCAGTTCTTGGCCGATGACGACCTTTGCAATTACTTCCCAGTGATGGCCGCTGACGGTGAGATCTGCTTTTTGGAGATCCATAAGCCCCATTGCTTCGGTCGGCCTGATAACGACAAGTATAAATGGCGCGTGGAAGCTATCACTTACGAGGAGATGCTCAGCTACTCCTGTGATCAGGGTGATCGGTTGTTCCTACGCAATCTGCCACCGTCCCTCGGTCACTGATCTTCCTATCTCTGCCAAGGAAGGTCACAACGCGCTTCGTATAATCTACGGAGCGTGTTTTTTATTTGGTGGGCTACTCCATTAATAAAAATGCCTCCCACACGCTGTCGCGAGGGAGGCTGTTTCATTCGATCATTGTTTCGTGCAGAACGTTCTGGCGTTCTGGAACATCCGAAGCCACGGAGAAGCTTCGAGCCCTCTCCAGGAATCAGGCATCCATGGCCATTGCCATAGACGGAAACAACGTTCGGGGTGGGGCATCATCGCTAGATGCCGACCATCGATGGAACACAATGACGTGATCCCATTGGGTGAACCGTTCGGATTGTACGGGTATTCTTCCGTACGATTGCCGAATGGGTCGAGGTAAGCGAGAGGCGCAAGTTTGCGGCTCATAACTTCTTCCCGAATCGACGGGTCTGGATAGACCAATCGACCTTCGCCGTGAGCGACCCACACACCAAGTTTCGAACCCTCCATTCCTTTCAGAAGCACGGATGGACTTGGCAGAATTTCTGCCTGTACCCACCGCGATTCGAATCGGCCAGAGAGGTTGTGAATGAACCTTGGTTGCTTCACGCTTTCGATCCCTCTCCATGGGATCCATCCGAGAAGCGCCATCAGCTGACAGCCGTTGCATACGCCGAGCGAGAATGTATCCTCGCGAGCGTAGAACTCATCGAATTCCGCCTTCAACCGATCGTTGAAGAGGATCGACCCGGCCCAGCCTTTGGCACTGTCGAACACATCCATGTAAGAGAAACCTCCGGCGAAGATAATACCCTTAAACATTTTAAGGCTTATCTTTCCGTCCAGGAGATCACTCATCGCAACATCCCATGGTTCGAGACCTGCGGCTGCACAAGCAGCTTGCATTTCCCGATCCCCGTTCGTACCTTTTGTGCGAATGATCGCTACTCGAGGTTTTCCCGAGGCATTGAGGATATCCGCGATTGTGTCTGTCGGCGTAAATGAAAGCCGATAAGACGGCGCCTCCAAGATAGATGGAAGCCGATATCGGTGCTGCTGGTACTCTTCCTTGGCACACACCGGATTCATCTGCAGCTTCTCGATCTCATGGCTGGTGGACTCCCACCATTGCCGCAACTGAATGATGTTCCCGCTCCAGAAGTCGATGTCATCATCCCAGCCACCATTCCGGTAGATGAGACAATTACCATTTTCGACTGTGCAACCGAACTGGTCGAAGGGAACTCCGAATGATTCGCACAAGGCCATGACCTTGATGAGGTCATCTTGCCGGAATTCCAGAACGAGCCCGAGCTCTTCGGAAAAAAGTTCTGGAATGGCGCTGTCTGGGCCTCCGATCTCGATGTGGAAACCACACCGACTGGCCATACACATTTCGGCAACTGCGGTTATGAGGCCGCCGTCACTCCGATCGTGCACCGCCAGAACCAAACCTTCGTCGATCATCTTTTGCACCGCAAGAAATGCTTTCTTGAGGAGCGCCGGATCTTCGATATCGGGCGATTCATTGCCAAGCATATTGCATGCTTGTGCCAGAGCCGAACCGCCGAGGCGATTCTTGGAATACCAGCGACCAGATTCACCCCTGTACTTCCCCCCTTTCGTCAGACACTAACCTTGTCTCCTACATTGTACGCCGCCGCCAGTTTTTGAGCAAACTGCATAGGCGGCATTTTCAATGCTGTGTGTATTCTAGTGTTGTTGTACTGCCAGATGGTCTGATATATTTCGTAGACTAGCTCACCTAATGTTTTAAATCTAGCAGGATCACCAAGATCGACCTTGAACTGTGAATAGAATGATTCCTGATACCCATTCTCCCACGGACAGCCGGGTGCAGAGCGAGAGATGATGACGCCAACTCTCTCTAGTGTCTGGATGAAGGCATCAGAGTTGTACTCGCTACCATTGTCACTGTGATATATGACCGGTCGTGGGTTAGTGAGAATGGCATTCATGAATGCGGACAATACCAGTCGTGTGGTGTGCGTGGCGTATACAGACATACCTACAATCTTTCTGGTGAACAAGTCTTCGACGGTAGCCACATACACGAACTTGCCTTGAAATGGTATATATGTGAAGTCTGATACCCAG
>CAIKDL010000098.1 GCA_903826185.1 uncultured bacterium
AACAAAGAGGCCATGACGTCTCAGTCGATATAGAGATAGCCTTTGAAGATGCGGTGTTCGGCATCGAACGCAATATCGTCGTAACCAAGACCTCACACTGTGTAACATGTGGCGGATCTGGGGCCAAACCAGGTACTGGTATGAAAACCTGTGAAGCTTGCGCCGGAAAAGGCAAAATCAATGAAACGCGCCGCTCCTTTCTGGGCACTTTCAACACTACGCGTGTCTGTGACACCTGTCACGGCAAAGGTCAAATTCCAAAAGAGAAATGCCAGACTTGCCGCGGAGCCGGAGTGTTAGATCGCCAGCAAGAAATCATTGCCAAAATTCCAGCTGGCATAGAAGATGGTCAGATGATTCGCTTAAGCGGAATGGGTGAAGCTGTGGCTGGTGGCGTGTCTGGTGATATGTACGTGAAGGTTCACGTCAAACCACATGCGCTTATCAGCCGTGATGGCTATAACCTAGTGACCGATCTGAAAGTGAAGCTCACTACAGCTCTAACTGGTGGTGAACAGATAGTTAAGACTCTGGATGGCGATATTGTCATGAAGATACCTGAAGGCTCGAACAAGGGTGACATCTTGCGCATAAAAAACCACGGCGTCCCAAACGATCGCGGTAGACGCGGTGATCTCCTTGTGAAGCTGAATATTGAGATGCCAAAACACTTGTCGCGTGCCGCTCGTGAAGCTGTAGAAAAATTAAAAGGCGAGGGAATATAAGAGTGAATATTAAAATCATGAAATACACAGAAAACTTGAATGTTGCAGACATGATTGAGGATACTCGCGGATTATTGACTGGAGACTTGAGATACTATTTCAAGATAATATTCTTCAAAGCGAATAATCTCTACAATCCATATCACAATTTCCGCCACATGTTCCATGTCGCCTGGTTATGCTATGACGCTTGCAACTTTTACAAAGAAAAACTGTCAGCCCGCGAGAGGCGCAACTTAATGATTGCGGCGCTATTCCATGATTTCAATTATGACGCCAAAATCCGTTTGGACGCAAAAGAAATAGAGATCGCTGTAAAAAATCTAAAGAAGTTTGTGCACGGAGATGATAAGAAAGAGGTGGACAACATATCACGACTGATCAAGGCCACACAATATCCTCACAACGAAAAAATTGACGTTGATCTTCCGGTTCAGATCATTCAAGATGCCGATCTAGCACAGGTATTTTCGACTTCTTGGCTCCAGCAGATAATATTCGGACTCGGAAAAGAAAAACATGTGACACAATACGACATGTTGCTCGGTCAGAAAAAATTCATAAAAAGTCTGAGGTTCGGAACAGAATGGGCCAAAAGAAGGTTCTCGAGGGAGGTAATGAATGAAAAGATTACCGAAGTGGAAAGAATGATCAAGCTGCTTAATTAAAAAGTACTACATCATTCTGTTACTATACTGTCAATACACCCCAAAACCTCGTTTTCGAAGGCTAAATCCTGTATTATATAAGACACTATGTCTAATAAAACTGGTAAAAAAATCCTCTTATCTGGCGTCAAACCGACTGGCCAAGCCCATATCGGTAATTATTTTGGCGCAATGAAACAATTCCTGGATCTGCAAAATTCTGGTGATTACGAATGTTACTTCATGATCGCGGACTACCACGCATTGAACTTGATCCAAAACGCTGACGAGATGCATAAGCTCACGCAAGAGTTGGTACTAGATTTTCTCGCGATCGGACTTGATCCGAAGAAGGCCGTGCTGTTCAAGCAGTCAGATGTATCGGCTCATACGGAGCTGGCCTGGATTTTCGACACAATCGTGACGATGCCTTATCTCATGCGCGCCCACGCCTACAAAGACGCCGAGGCCAAGAACAAAGAAATCAATGTTGGCACTTTCAATTATCCGGTTCTGATGGCCGCTGATATTTTGCTTTACAACACAGATGTCGTGCCGGTTGGTCAGGATCAGAAGCAGCACGTAGAATATGCTCGCGATATCGCGGAGAAGTTCAATTTCATTTTCAAAGATTCGGCAAATGTTGGCGCGACGACATTCAAGTTACCACAACCGCTTATCTTGGAAAATGTGGCGACGGTTCCAGGTATAGATGGACGAAAAATGTCCAAAAGCTATAACAACACCATCCCACTTTTTGCTACACGTGAAGAAATAACAAAAGCGGTCATGGGTATTGTCACGGACTCTGGTGGTCCAGAAAACGGCGGAATACCAGCCAATGTCTACGCCATTCATAAACTCTTCAAGAGCGAAGCCGAGCTCAAGCCGCTCTACGAGGCAAATAAAGGGAAGTACAAGAATCTCAAGGAGGCTTTGATCGAAGACATAGATGCTTTCATAAAGCCAATCCGCGAGAAACGCGTCGAGTTGGTCAAAAAAGCCGATAAGGTTGTATCGAAAACTTTGGCCGAGGGCGCCAAATGTGCGAATAAAATCGTTCAGGCGAAACTGGAACAAGCTAAGCGCGCCGTTGGAGTAATCTAATTCACGCGGCGCATTTTTCCTGCACGCCTATTATTATGCCATTCACTGTCAAAACTACATCATTCGAAGGTCCACTAGACCTACTTCTGGATCTTATTGAAAAGCGCAAACTTTTTATAAATGATGTCTCCTTGGCCAAAGTCACAGATGATTTTATTGCTCATATAAAGCAGTTCGACAATATGCCAATGGGAGAATCAGCGCATTTCATCCTTGTGGCGTCGACGTTGTTGCTAATAAAGTCCAAGTCGCTTTTGCCGGACCTGAATATCACCGAGGAAGAGAAGTCCGACATGAATGACCTTGAAACCCGTTTGAAGATATACCAGCGCATTAAAGAAGCCGGTAAACGTATCAACGAATTGTTCGGCGGCGACCAGATGATTTTCGATCAATCACAATCACGTCCGATGCAACCAGTTTTCGTACCAAATCCTGAATTTACCCTCGAGAAAGCCCGTGCTACGCTGGCCGATCTTATAAATCGTTTGCCGAAGAAAGAGAAGCTGCCACAAATCGTGGTGCAAAAAGTCGTCAGCCTGGAAGAAATGATCGGAACTCTGACCACGCGCATCACCAGCCATTTACGCATGAGCTTCAAAGAATTCACAAAAGATCATGCCGGCGGACTTACCAAAGAGAATCGCGTGAATGTGATAGTGAGCTTTTTGGCCATGCTCGAACTCGTCAAACAGGGAATAATGCATGTCACACAGGAATCCACTTACGGCGATATCAGTATGGAAACAAAAGATGTAACAGTGCCACGATATTGATATACTTAACACGCCACACATTAAATCCCTCAATGCAAAACATCCCTCAACAACTCGAAGCTATCCTTTTCTGGAAAGCCGAACCGGTGTCAATAAAAAAGTTGGCAACGTTGTTGAACGTCGGTGTTGCGGAAATCCGTGCCGGGCTTACTGAGCTGGAATCAGCGTTACAAAACCGCGGTATCACACTGGTGCAGACCGACGAAGAAGTCACTCTAGGCACTGCACGCGAACTTTCGCCACTCATAGAAAAACTGACGAAGGATGAACTCTCGCGCGATCTTGGAAAAGCGGGCTTGGAAACTTTGTCGATAGTCTTGTATCAAGGACCGATTTCACGCTCGGACATAGATTATATCCGCGGAGTCAATTCTCAATTCATTTTAAGGGCGCTCCTTATTCGCGGTCTTGTTGAGAGGATCGAGAATCCCAAAGACGCCCGCAGTTTCCTCTACAAACCTACGCTGCAATTACTTTCACATATGGGCGTCTCCAAGATCCCTGATCTGCCAGATTATGATCAAGTCCGCCGCGACATCGAATCATTCAAAACTGCCGCACGAGATGCTACAATGAGCGCATAATGGCCTCGCGCGGTAATAAAATAGATGGTTTTTTTCTGGCCATGGTCAGTCTACTAACCTTTTCTGGTTTCATCATTTTTCTTTCCGCGTCTCTCGGTCTCTTGGCACAAAGTAGTGTCAGTTTCGGATCTATGGCAATGAAGCAAGCCATAAGCTTGGTACTCGGCATCATTGCTTTCTATGTTTTTTCTAAGATAGATCACATCTGGATAAGACGATCAGCTTTGTTCTTATTCATCGGCGCTATCGCTGTGAATCTGTTACTTTTTGTGCCACAGTTTTCTATATATCACGGTGGTGCATCACGCTGGTTAGGCCTAGGTATAGTGTCATTTCAACCATCAGAACTACTTAAGATAGCTTTCATTATCTACCTGGCCGCTTGGATATATTTCGCAAAAGACAAAATCAAGACCTTCAGATACGGGCTTTTGCCATACATTATCATCATGGCCATATTGAGCGTGCTCCTACTGGTGCAATCGGATACAGACACTTTGTTGATCATTGGTGGTACCGGCATCGTCATGCTATTCGTCGCCGGTGTGCCTTTTCGGCATATCGCCACAGCCATGCTTCTCATGGCAGTTATAGTCACTGGAGTTATCTATATGCGTCCTTATGCTCTGAAGCGTGTGCAAACTTTTTTCAATAGATCCAGCGACACTCAAGGTGCAGGTTACCAGATAAATCAGTCTCTTATTGCTATTGGTTCAGGACAAATGACTGGTCGAGGTTTTGGCCAAAGCATCCAGAAATTCGGTTATCTGCCACAACCGACCGATGACTCCATCTTCGCCGTGGCTGCTGAGGAATTCGGTTTTGTCGGTAGCGTCGGCCTAATCATCATGTACATCCTCTTCGCTTCCAGCATATTTAGGATAAGCACTCGCGCAACAGATCATTTCGGTGCATTCGTGGCTCTTGGTGTCAGTATCCTTATCATTACCGAATCTTTCGTTAATATGGCCGCCATGCTAGGTCTTATACCTCTTTCCGGTGTGCCGCTGTTATTCATAAGTCATGGCGGCACGGCTCTGATCATAACTTTAGCCGCAACCGGCGTCGTGGCCAACATTTCTAAACATAGGAAATAATGATAATATTAAGGACGACACACAACCAATAACCATGAAAATCTTATTTACCGGAGGGGGAACAGGTGGACATTTTTATCCGATAATCGCCGTAGTCCAAAGTCTGCGCGAGGAAGCCAAGGCTCGCAAGATACTTATGCCATCTTTGTATTATATGGCCCCAACGAAATACAATCCGCGCGCCCTTTTCGATAATGAACTTGAATTCATCTATGTTCCGGCAGGGAAGGTGAGAAGGTATTTCTCATTGTTGAATATATCCGACATATTCAAAACTATATCAGGCTGTATGGCCGCTATCTTGAAAATGTACTCAATAATGCCAGATGTGGTATTCGGAAAAGGTGGCTATGCCAGTTTTCCGGCGTTATTTGCCGCTCGTTTTCTCGGGATACCAGTTGTCATCCACGAATCTGATAGTCAACCAGGACGAGTCAGCGCTTGGGCTGCCAAGTTCGCCAAAAAGATTGCT
>CAIKDL010000099.1 GCA_903826185.1 uncultured bacterium
CGGTAAATCTCATCTGCTCCGATTCAGAAAGATTGTCGACTAGATATTCCGCATCGGCACTCACGGAATTCTCCCCCACATAATTCAGAGCGCTCTCGGCATTTTTTTCAAAAGCCTTGCTCACTCCATTCAATAATTGTTGAGGATCTTCGATCGACCCGTCCGGATCATCGGGATACGCCTCTCTCTTGTTAGAGTATCTTTTTGCGCCATTTTCCAGCCATTCCTTAACAACGGACATATCATTTATCCTTGGATCCTTGAAGCCGCTTCGTGCTTTTTCCAATGCTTCGCATGCTTGCGCCAGAGCCTGTTCTACAACAGATTTTGGTTCTAGATCTCGGTATTTATCACCCAAACCAGCCGCCTCGGCTGCTTCACGATAGAAACCACCAGCCAGCCTTTTTTCACGCTTCTCGACTTCCAATTCACATCTCTTCAGGGCATTTTCTGTCATGCCATCAGCATACTTATCAAACAAACCCTGATCATCTTTTAACGCCGCATAATATCTGCCGCCATCCAGAGAATTATCTACACGGTCAAGTTCGGTACCGCGAGCCAAATCCTCGAAATATTCTTCGCGAGTCTTTTCTATGGTGGCTACGGTGAATTTTTCACTTTGATCACTCTCCTTCGAATCCGACGACACTTCTTCAGATGCTGACATTGCGCCCGCACCAACCTCATTCTTCATAACAGCCAAAAAATCGCCGAGAGATGCCGAATCTTCGTAAGCAGCATGGGCTCTCGCTTGTTCTAGTTGTTTGTCGATAGGAACTCCTGAATCTATGTTCTCTGATCCCATGATGATTTGCATTAAAAAATATTATAAGAGATCGATTTTCGAATAATGACCTCATTTTAGATTGTAGCACTTATGACCTATACAAGGAATCATTCGATACGACATAAAGAAAAAGCCCATCGAACGGATGAACTTAATCCGCCCAATGGGCAATAACTCACACGACCGACATAGCTCACGCAACCAGTGGCCGCCGATCCCGAGTAGCCAGATAGGCCACCAGTCCGTTGTACAAGAGCCCGCCTCCAGACAACAGTGATCCGCCGATTGTCCACGGCCACGTCGCGATAAGCGTCATGGCGCAGGCGATCGTGACATTCGCAAACAACCAGAAGGCCTGACGGTCTGGCGCTTTGGCGAAGGATAACAACATCGGCATCCCCGCTGCGGTCATCGCCACGATTCCAGCAATGACTCCGGCTTCAGGACTGAGGGTAAACCACAGAATGGTCGACACTGCCGTACCGCCCGCCGAGATCGTTTCCACATATGTCCACACCCACTTACCTTTCTTGATGTGAACAATGAATACGAAGGAGGCGCCGGCAACATAACTGAGAGCCAAAGCACACGGCTTGTGCGTGGCGATGGTGCTACCTAGGATAACTGCATCCAAGATAACCCACATCAACCAACTGGCCATACTCGTCGGTTCAGCTTTGCCGCGCCATACTTTGACGCCAAACCAGACCATCGCACCGAAAGACAACAGACCGCCCGCATTGATCAGAAACTCTTTCATGAGTCTCCTCCTTGTTTATTGGCCAGCCACGATTGTGACTGACTGGTTATATTCGGACTAAATCAAATAGCAACTGTTAAGAGTATACCACTTGTTTACATATTTGTCAATGGTGGGCACGGGGAGATTCGAACTCCCAATTCTTTCGACATACGCTTCTGAGGCGTACGCGTATACCAATTCCGCCACGTGCCCTTATTAAACTATTCTAACTAACATTCTGGTTATACGCATATCAGGCGTACGCGTATACCAATTCCGCCACGTGCCCTTATTAAACTATTCTAACTAACATTTTGCTAGCTGCTCTACTATAGTCCAAATATGAAAAATGGGCAAAACCAAGTTTTGCCCATGACAACGATTCGCCCAAAAATTTAGGGGGCCGGTGTGAAAACCAGCCCCCTCGCAATCCTCGAAACAACACTCAATACTTCGGACGGGCAACTTTCACCACTGCGTCGTAGAATCGTTTCTTCAAGTAGACACCATCACCGTCCCGCTGAGAGCCCTTGCTGTCACTTGAGGTATTCCCCTCGTAACACATCAGGTAGCTCTTTTCGGGATTATTCTTGTTGAGATGATTCTCGACTACAAGGCCCACGTGGTGAGCCTTACCGTCCTGGCTGGACCCGTAGAAGGCGATATCGCCTGGCCGAGCCTGAATAACCGTAACCAGTTGCTTGTTCTGCGTGAACCATCGAAGTCCGATGGCGCACGAGGCAAACCCTTTTTCTGATTGGGCTGCAACGAGTTCGCTCAACCCTGCTTCCTTGAAGCACCATGAGATATACATGGCGCACCAAGGTTGATTTTGCATTCCATACCACTCTCCGAACACGGTGGCATTGTTGGCACCCTCTCGATACCCGCTCTTCGCGATATCGGCCGCAACCTTGAGGACGGCAGTGGCACCACTTGGAACCTGTTCGGCAAATGCACCGTTTGTGATGATGCACAGAACGACGATCAGAATTAATTTGATTTTCATTCTGACTCCAGTCCTTTCTTGTTTTAGATTTTCCGCGTTTATGTTTAGTTCGCTACTTAAACAATGAATTGGGACCACCCCAACCCATCTTAGCTTCGATGCGCTTGCATTTTTCGATGTAAGCGCGACCTTTGCCCCGCGAATAACCGACTACGCCCTCTTTCCAGACGCCGGCCTTGTCAGTCCATAACGGATTCGGTCCGAAGACTTTGTACATCTCCGGACGACCAAGATACATATCCATCATGCGCCAGGACAATTCCTTGTTACCCATGCACATGCTTGGACTGAAATTGGTCCCGTAGACATCTTTCAGTTCGTCGGTCACAAAATGAGTGACCTGGACAATCCCGTACGAACCGCCTTTACGTGCACGCAAGTCGAGCGTGCTTTCCACATTGGACAAGATCCAATGGAAGCGCTCGGCCTGACTAGTCGGCATCCGTGTTGGCGCTTTGATGTACTGATGCCGATTGCACCAGAAACAAAGCATCGTCACAAACAAGAGCACCGAAAGCACTCCGATGACTTCAGA
>CAIKDL010000100.1 GCA_903826185.1 uncultured bacterium
CGCAAAACTGAAGCTGCTCTTTCGCGCCATAAAAGATTCTTTGACCAAAGGGGTAAAGTTCGGCGGAGATTCCATGTCAGATTACAGAAATGTCGATGGTGAAAAAGGCGATTTCCAAAATCAACATCATGCATATCAGAAGACTGGCATGAAGTGCGACAAAAGAGGTTGTGGCGGAACTATTGTGCGCATCAAGCCCGGTGGTAGAGGGACTCATTTTTGCGATAAGCATCAAGTCTTATCTAGGCTCGGTTAGTCGCGAGACGAAAATCTTCGCCTTTTTTGTTATAATGAAACCATGTTCTCTTCTTTTCGTGTATATCTGGCGGTAGCTTTGGCTTTGCTTGTATTTGCTACGCCATGGATCGCCCTCAATCATCCTGACCAAGTGCAGGTGTTCACGGAAATATTCCGCAAGGCTGCTGTGGAAGTGGCTGCGGTGATCCTTCATAATCCACGCACAATCACTGAGCTGCAGACTAAGTATGCCACCTCTTCTTTCGTTATGAATAGTTCGACGCAACTCGCTTTGTCTCAATTGGTCAATCTGGCGCAATCGACCAGCACTAGTTGGTCGGCCTCCACCACAGCTACACCATCCAAAATTCGTATCTTGATCGTGCCTGGCCATGAGCCCGATTTGGGAGGCGCTGAATACGGCTCACTGAAAGAGCGTAAGATGAATGTGGAACTGGCACAAGATCTGGCAGGCCTCTTGAAAGCTGACCCACATTTTCAGGTTTTCATGACCCGCGACAATGATGCCTGGGATCCGGTTTTCGCGTCTTATTTCAAAGACAATTGGAATGCCATAAAAGCCTGGCAGAAAGATTCCCACAAAGAAATGAAACATCTTGTAGCCGTTGGATCAACTACAGCGCCAACTTCCAAAGTCTTTCATAATGCCGCCCCAGTGAACCCGGCTTTTCGTCTCTATGGCATAACCAAATGGTCCAACGAGAATCTCGTGGATGTCGTGATACATATTCATTTCAATGATTTCGCAGATCATGTCGACGGCGTACCTGGAAAATATTCCGGCTTTGCCATATATGTACCCGTCGCGCAATATGCCAATAGCACCACAACCAAAGCGGTGGCCAATGCGGTATTCGAGCGCTTGAAGCAACATGATCAGGTCAGCAATTTGCCAGGTGAATCCAGTGGTATCGTCGATGAGCCTAGCCTCATCGCCATTGGTTCGAACAATACCGCCGATGCCGCTAGCATGCTTATAGAGTATGGATATATATATGAGACGAGATTCAATACCGCCACCAGGAGAGAAGTGATCTTCAAACGAATGGCCAGTGACACCTATTTAGGCCTTCAAGATTTCTTCATGGGCGATAACCGCGTCGCTCCAAGGAGCTTTTGATCCTCCGCGACCCATGATATAAGGATCAGTT
The DNA here is from genome assembly GCA_903826185.1 of uncultured bacterium. GTDB lineage: Bacteria > Patescibacteriota > Minisyncoccia > Phycocordibacterales > PALSA-1337 > C7867-002. Next base: position 1,410 of record CAIKDL010000100.1, read on the forward strand.
CCTTTGCCAGTAATGAGAACGGCGTCACCGGTTTTGGCACGCTTAATAGCTTCTCGGATAGCCAGTCGGCGATCCATGATAATAGTCGGTCTCTGAGTCACGATACCTTCGGCGACATCAGCCACGATCTTGTTTGGATCTTCATCGTAAGGATCCTCGTCAGTTAATATGATCTCGTCGCAATACTCATCGGCGATGCGGCCCATCTCTTTGCGCTTCCAATTGTCACGACCACCGCCAGTACCACCGAGTACGCAGATGTTTCGCGAGGTTTGGAATACTTGGTACAGCTTCTCCAGGGAATCGGGTGTGTGGGCGTAGTCAACTATCACTTGGAAATCTTGACCGGCATCTATTTTTTGTACGCGACCTGGTATGCCAGAGAATTTTTCTATGGTCTTGATGATTATCTCATCTGAGA
>CAIKDL010000101.1 GCA_903826185.1 uncultured bacterium
GCCGCGGGGAAATCCGCTACCGCGTATTCTATCGACGTTTTCTGTCTGCAAGAGGTGTGGTCTCACGCGTTCGACCACCTAGATGGCCATGTTGCCGGAGGAGCTATTATAAATAACACCCAAATCATGACCAGGGGTGTCCATGAGATATCATCTATACTAGAGAACTATGCGGCCTATTTCAGACCACACCTTATGGATAATTACGGGTTACTTATGTTGATACGTAAGGACATAGAAGTCATTGAGGAGGGTGAGGAGTTCGTACATAAGTATAAAGGGTATGTACCGGAAGGAGATGCGGGCAATCATGCCAGGAATATTCAATTTGTGGTATTGAAAGATAAAAACACCAATCTTGTAATTGGGAACTTTCACGGCCTTTGGAACGGAAAAGGAAAAACAGATAGTGAAGACCGATTGAAACAGTCAAAAAAGATCGCTGATTTCATCAGCAGACAAAGGAACAGCCTCGTATTGTGTGGTGATTTCAATCTTTTACCTGGGACTAACAGTATCAGAATGATCGAGGATGCTGGGGTTGAAAATTTAATAAAAAAATACCACATCAGTTCCACTAGAACGTCATTTTATGCAAAACCAGAAAAATTCGCCGACTATGTCTTCATTTCAAAGGGTGTAAAGGTGAAGGATTTTCAAGTCTTATCTGAAGAAGTCTTAGATCATGCTCCATTATTGATAGAAATATAATCAGAAGATAAGATGTTTCTATTTTCCGTGTTAATATGGCGACATGCTCAACACCGCCCAACAAAAAGCCGTAGAAACCACCGACGGGCCATTACTCATCATCGCTGGTGCCGGATCGGGTAAGACTAAGGTGATAACGCACCGCATTTTGAACTTGATCAAGAAAGGTGTGGCGCCACATTCGATATTGGCTATAACCTTCACCAACAAGGCCGCCAATGAAATGAAAGACCGTGTCAGCGCGCTCTTATCAGAAGATATGGCTCTAAATAGGCCCATTTCCATGCAGGAAAGGCCGTTCGTGAGCACCTTTCACGCGCTCGGCGTGCACATCATACGTGAAAATGCGCGGCTACTCGGACTGACAAGGCACTTCACTATATATGATCGTGGCGATTCGCGTCGTGCTATCAAAGAATCGATGGAACAATGTTCGGTGGATCCAAAAGCGCATGATCCTGGGACTATTTTGAATATGATATCGCGTGCAAAAGGTGACGGCGTGAACCGACTGGAATATTTCGATCACGCCAAAGGCTTTGTCGAGGAGATAGTCTCCAATATCTGGGAAAAATATGAAAATATTTTGGCTCGTGAGAAGGCTTTGGACTTCGACGACCTGCTTTTGAAGACAGCTCAACTCCTAGAAAAATATCCGGACGTGAAAAATCACTATTCCGAAGTCTGGAAATATATACATATAGATGAATACCAAGATACCAACCGCGTCCAGTACAAGATCGCACGTGCTTTGGCCGAATCCAGCAGAAATATCTGCGTCGTGGGCGATGTCGACCAAAATATATACTCCTGGAGAGGTGCAACCATAGAGAATATCTTGAATTTCGAGAAAGATTATCCGGAAGCAACCGTTGTGACGTTGGAAAAGAACTATAGATCAACGAAAACTATCTTGGCGGCGGCGAATTCGGTCATTTTGAAAAATAGGATGCGTCGAGAAAAGACCCTTTACACAGATAATGACCACGGCGAGAAAATCGAACTCATAGTTTCCTACAGCGAGACCGAAGAAGCGCGAGCTATCGCCGACAAAGCGCGCGAACTCATCTCTGCAGGTACTTCTCCGAGCGAGATTGCCATTTTGTATCGCGCGAATTTCCAGTCGCGCGTGCTGGAAGATTCATTTATAAAGAAACAGATCCCATATCAGCTTCTTGGCACCAAATTCTTCGAGAGAAAAGAGGTGAAAGATGTCATCTCATACATACGCGCGGCATTGAATAAAGATAGTTGGGGCGATATCGCACGCATCATAAACATTCCTCCACGAGGAATAGGAAAAGTGACGCTCATGAAGATAATGTCGGAAATGGGGGCAGGGAATAGTGTGCCCGGTACAAAAAAAGACGGCCCAGGAACAGTCGGCGTCGTCGGTGCGCTCACGCCAGCTCTGAAAGCAAAGGTGAGTGGTTTTTGGAAACTACTAGACGATATAAGACAGGAAATAGCCGAAAAAAAGCCTAGTGAGGCCGTAAAATTCGTCATCCAAGAAACTGGAATTGAGCGTATGTATCGCGACGGGGTGGGGGATGATGAGGAAAGATTGCTAAACGTGCGCGAATTGGTAAGCGTAGCCGCGCAGTATGATGATTTGAAAGATGAAGGGTCTGAGACACAAGGTGAAAATAAGGCGAAGACCGGTGAGGCCAGCGAAAACAAAGCCATCGAAGCCTTTTTGGAAAACGCGGCACTGGCAACAGACCAAGATGAGCTGCAAAAGAACGATGAGGCTGTAAAACTCATGACTGTTCATGCCGCCAAGGGTTTGGAATTCGAATATGTTTTCATCGCCGGCCTCGAACAAGATCTTTTTCCATTTAAACATATGGATGACGCCGAAATAGATCAGGCTGGTGAGGAAGAAGAGCGCAGGCTGTTCTATGTAGCACTAACCCGTGCAAAAAAGAAGCTTTTTTTGAGCAACGCCATCATCCGCACAGTCTACGGAGCACAAAGGGTGAGCGCGCCATCGGAATTCATCGCTGATATAGAGAAAAATCTTATAGAGGAGAATGTTCCAGAAAAACCAAGCGGTGCCAAAGCAATATTTATAGATTTTTAGGAATTCTTGATGCATTTGTGTATGATGTAGTAGGGAAAGTATTGGTAATGTGGTGAGAAAGACCTTTCGCAGGCCATGAAGACGATTCCTCAAATCGTCCCGGGGGTGGCCGAGAAGAGCCGGCGTCCAGCAGGACGAACGGCGTGTCTGTCGAATCACATTACCAATACTTTCCTAAATGCCACCATGTCCACAAACAACTTAAAACCTAAAAAATCCCTTGGCCAGCATTTTTTGCATTCGCCGACAGCGCTAAAGAAAATCATAGACGCCGCCGAGATAACGCCTGGCGAAACTGTACTGGAAATAGGACCCGGAACGGGTATTTTGACTGAAGCACTTTTGGCCACAGGTGCCAGCGTGATAGCTGTGGAGATGGATAATCGTGCATACAGCCTTTTGACACAAAAATTTGCAGGGGAGATTGCGAACAAAAGCCTAAAGCTGATCATGGGCGATGTGCTGAAAGAAACCTTGCCACTCACCGACGGCAACTACTCTCTCGTCGCGAACATTCCTTATTACATAACTGGAGCGATATTGGAAAAATTCCTGGAGCATTCGCCGAGACCGAACCGTATTGTCCTATTGGTGCAAAAAGAGGTAGCTGAACGTATCGTCGCGCGCGACAAAAAAGAAAGTGTACTATCTATATCAGTTAAAGCCTTTGGTACGCCGCGCATAGTGGCGATAGTACCACGTGGAGCCTTTGTACCAGCACCAACGGTCGATTCGGCCATAATCGCCATAGAAAATATATCTGGCAAAAAGTTTTCAGATCATTCGATTACTAATATAAAACATTTTTTTCAGATAGTCCGCGCCGGTTTCGCGCATAAGAGAAAATTCTTGAAAAGAAATCTGGAGAGTATGGCCAGTCCAGAGATCCTTGATACAATATGGGAGACACTTGGCATCAACGAAAAAGTCCGGGCCGAAGATATCGTACCAGAAGATTGGGTCAAGTTGGCTGCTTTGATCAGCAAAATCTCAAATGGAAAAAATATATAACACGCTCAACAAAATAAAAGCTTTCTTGGAAAAAACAACTGTAGGGCCAACCCAGTGGATAATATCTTTTGTGGCCATAATCTTCGGAAGACTTTTCCTGGAGGCTCTCTCTAGCCCTTCTTCGAGCGGCATAATCGAGAGTGATATCACAAGTATCATCCATGGATCTTTGTGGTTTATTACCATGGCAATGATCGCCATGATATTTGTGTGGATCATATTGCCTGAGTTGAGAAAAGCTTTACCCGCTGGCATACTATTCTCCTTCGTCGCCATCTGGATCGCACCTACGATTGACTTGATCGTAAGTAAGGGAAATGGTTTCAAGATGACATACTTGTTCCAAAATTTTGGCCGACTTGTTCAGTCCTTCTACACATTCATGAACAATTCATCTCTTGGAGTTACTACTGGTATCCATGTGGAA
>CAIKDL010000102.1 GCA_903826185.1 uncultured bacterium
AACCCCGTGGGCGGTACGAAAAGCCACTCGTATGACTGACTGGGGCTGATCAAACAAGTAATCTCCACTCATGACGCGAGTACTTTCTCCTGTAATCACGACGAAAGCCTTGTACATGAACTGTGACCTGATGATACCTTGATCAGCCAGCTGCTTGGCCGCCTGCGAAAGGGTTGTACCAGTTTTTATGGAAATGATTGCACCGGAAGGAAATTTTGACGGTGGTATGGAGGCAAAAATACTGGCTATGAGGATTATGACCACTGCCGACAATGAACAGATGAGGACTTTACGTTTCGTGGACATATTATATAGGCAAATTGGCTGGCGCCTCGGACTTCTTCGAAGGTACGCGCTCCAATGTCGGCGTACTTGCCACAGCTCCTGGGAAGTGGAACAAAGTCGCTAATTCCTCGGTATTCAGAACTAGTGGATTGTGATCAAATGGTGGATAAAAGAATGAGCGGCGCTTATAAGCCATGATAACCCACTTAGACATGCGGTTACGGCGAATATCCTTATAATCTTGCCAAGGATATTCCAGATTACCCATCCAAGGACCGCCGGGTTTAAAACCATTTAGATACTCTGAGCTGAAATGCTTGAAATTGCCGATAATGCCACCGATGTTCGACGGATTGAAGAAATCTTTTTTGGCAATGTAAACCACACGAATGCCGGCGTCAAAAGCCTGCTTAGTGATGCTGCGCTCCAGTGCCTCGACGATCTCTTGTTCACCTTTCGATATAGTCGGCATCTTCGTGAATCCAGATTCCTCATCTTTCATACCAGCAATCTTGGTCTTGGGGTCGCGCATCAGGATCTTATTGACCTCAGTCTTAGCCGCTTCTTTCCAAGCATCATGTTTCTTGAAAAGATGTCCAGGCTTACGTTGCTCTCCCTTATGAGCACGGATGATGATCTGTGCCCATATCTGCTGGTTTGGACCGACGCTTCCAAGAAATTCTAGAAATGGAACCAGAGGGTCAACTTTGAATTCCTCTTTAGGATCTTTGTCGAGCTTATAATCTATATAAGTCTTTATAGGGTATGCATCCGCAGCATCTTTTTTTGTAAAGACGAATTCCGTCGCCCAAACCTTCATTTGATCTTTATCGAAAACAACGGACCTGGCATAGTCTTCCCTTTCATAAACTTCTATTCCAGGAAATGTTGCGTAAAGCGCCGTCTCGATATTGTTCTTCGAAGATTTGCGACACCAGATGAAGAATTTGACCTGACCTTCTATGGAAACCATTTCCAAAGAGAACCAGGGTCTTGTTTCTCCCAGCCAAAGCTGTTTATACCAGTTACCATCGGCGGTGTTATGAAAAGAGTTCAAAAATAGCTCCATGGCCAACGGAGATTTGGACATCTCTTTTGGTAAACGGATCTCTATGACGCTGTATTGTTGTGACAAAAAATACTTGGCATGCACATAACGCATCCACATGTCCCAAAATATCTTTCCGAACAAAGCCGCTAAAATTAACGGCGAGAACGTGATCACATAGCCCGTTATAATCGGTATCATGTCGCCTTTGAAGGAGGCTGCGATATTAGAAAAGACCTGATCCAATGTCATGGAGATATTGTATCACAAAAGGCGAAGGCTTAGGCGGCAACTGGTGAATACTTACCATCCTTAGCATGAGTGAAATATTTTGGATTCTGGAGATTGACCAGGATAGTGTTTGGCTTGACGTAGCGCTCCTTCATAACCTTCTCGATTATCTGATCTTTAGTCATCGGACCATTCTTCTTCAAAGCCTCGGTGATGACGTCACGAACTATGCCTGGAGTGTAGCCCCATTCTGCGAGAGCGTAGAGACCGCGACCAACAAGGACGAAACGCTTGTCTTTTATCAGCTCATTGTGAGTTGTGGCAACATGAGCCTTCTTATTGAACATCTTTTCGATCTGCTTGGCGACATCACGGAAATGTATCGGTGAGCCGTGCTTCCTTATGACCAAGAAAGCGTAGTCACGCATGCCCTTTGTACTGATATTTGGTGAGTTAGTCATGCCCCAGTCACCCAAAGTGTTCTTGCCAATATTCTTAGAAATAGCCAACCAGCGACGAACGATCTCTTGGTTCTTATAGCGCTCTGAAACATCCTCGAGATGGCTCAAGAATTTATTGACCATTTCTGATTCTGGAAGAAGATCATCTGTCTTCAAGTTTGAATAGAGGTTCCTGAGAGCAGCCTCAACCTTCTTAGCAACCTCTTCATTGACGTGCCAGCGGTGACGGAAGTCGTCGTCTTCTTTCTGCTTCTTGAATGGCTCGCCGACTACAAGGAGAAAATGTATGTGGTTCTGCAGGCTCTTGTCCTTGGAAACATGACCCAAGAAATCGTCCTCAACTACTATTCCACCCAAAGAATGTAGGAGTTCCTCTATCTCAGCGAAGGCCGCCTTCTCTTGCTTGTATTCCTCTGACTTGCGGACATTGGCAATGCCATAGTTTTCTATCTGACGGACACGCTCGCGAGTGATACCGTACTTCTTGCCGATAGAATCCAAGGTCATGCGTTTGACGTCCTTGCCTAAGCCGTAGCGGAAGACGAGAACTTCATGCGCGCGATCTGGTAAAGATGATAAAAGCCTTTTCACAACTTGCTTAGGTTTGAACGAAATAGCTGATTGGGTGGTTGCCATGTTATTGATTTAATAATAATTATGTTTCCCTGTTTATGAGTATGTTTTATCACCTATACCCTATAAAGTCAAGTTATTATACCCTATAACGAATTATATGACAATGCTGACAATTTTACCCTTAATAACGATGATCTTTTTGATATCTTTACCTTCGGTCCATTTTTTCACCTCAGGAAGGGCTTGTGCGGCGGTTTTCATCGCTTCAATTGCCTCCGGCTCGCTGCTTTGAGCCGTTTCTGAATCGATCTCAAATATCCCACGCACCTTACCATTGACTTGAACAGCTATTTTAGCCTTATTTTCCAAGGCTAATTCCGGTTTATACTCTGGCCACAATGCCGTGTGAATGGAGCTCTTATTACCAAGATTTGACCACAATTCTTCGGTTACATGAGGAGCAAATGGTGCCAAAAGTTTGAGCAGAGACTCGAATTGTTCCCTGTTCACTCCAGTTTTTTCCAATTCATTTACCGCAATCATTAGCGAGCTTATGGCGGTATTGAAGCGCATCGCTATTATGTCGTCTCCAACCTTCTTTATAGTCTTATGGATGATCTTTTCGGTTTGTTGGGGATCGTCCTTATGACCATTTTCGGTCTTTTCAGCCAATCGCCAAACCTTCTCAATAAATCTACGTGCGCCAACCATGCTGTCTGTGCTCCAAGAAATTTGTTGATCAAATGGACCCATGAACATCTCATAGACGCGCAATGTATCTGCGCCATAAACTTTTACAACATCATCAGGATTGACGACATTACCGAAACGCTTGGACATCTTGCGGCCATCCTGACCCATGATCAAACCGACATGTTGAAGTTTTTTAAACGGTTCAATGTTCGACACAACACCAATATCATAAAGGAATTTGTGCCAGAAGCGCGCATAGATAAGGTGGCGTGTGGCGTGCTCGGCACCACCCACATAAAAATCCACCGGTGACCAATGCTTCTCTTTTTTAACATCAACCAGAGCTTTGTCATTTTTCGGATCCTCATAGCGCAAGTAGTACCACGATGAACCAGCCCATTGAGGCATGGTGTTAGTCTCGCGTTTGGCTTTGCAATCAGAATTGAAGAACCTACGCAGGTCTTTGAAATCTTTTAGGATTTGCTTTTCTGGTAAGACTTCCTTCAACATCTCCAAACCACTAAAGCCCCAGGCACAACCGATCAGTTTGTCGCGATCCAAGAAATTTTCCAGCTCGTAAACATCGGCTTTGGTATCCGTGAAGTAATAGACATCTTTCACGTCAACTCCCCAATCTTTGCAGATCTGTTCGATCTTCTCCTCTTTTGAATGATGGTCTTCAAAAGTCAATATATGATCAAACTTCAGACCAGATTTCTTGAGCGACGGCTTAACATATATGTTTGATCCGGAGGAAACTACAGCGTATTTAGCTTTTTTATATTTCTTTATCTCTGCAATAAATCCGTTGAACAATGCGAACTTTTCTTTGATCATCTCCTCACCAAATTTGCCAGTCCAAGACAAGTCTTCGTCTATTTGTTCTTGCGTACGTACGGAGTCACGTGTGTGATGGGGCTTTTTATTGAAATACTTGAGCATCTCAGCTACCACATCTTTCTCTTTGTGGCCCATGCGTACTCGTGCAGTGATGGCAGCTTGCCATGTATCACCCAAAACTCCGTCGAAGTCGAATATGAAGTATTTCGGGGCTTTTTTCTCTTCTACACACTTCGGGCAAGTTGTATTAACCCATTTGTCGATAGCGGCTAATGGCGACTCCCCAGTTCCGGTCGGTTCATAGGACTTAACTTTTGGTAATTTAACTGGCAATTCTTTTTCTGGAACCGGTACTGCGTCATGTCTCTCACAGTGCACGACTGGTATTGGCTCACCCCAATAGCGCTGACGTGAAAAGACCCAGTCACGCAACTTGTACTTGGTGACCCATTTTCCATGAACGAAATCTGTGATCTCTTTCTTGATTGTCAAACTTTCTAAGCCATTAAATTTACCAGAATTTACCAGAATACCATCGTCTATATATGCTCCAGGTTTATTCATGTTGGCCCAGAAGTACAAAGAGAATCGGATGTCATGCTCGGTCTGATTGAGTGTAGATACAACATCAGCACTGGAAACCCATCTGAAGTCATGCTTCTCTAATTCCGCTTTCGAAACTTCCTTCTTCGAATCGCTGTTCAGCTTGAATAATAGACCAGTGATGTGAGTAAGATGGTTCTCATTCTTCCATGACGCGAAGAAATGTCCGTGCGCCTCGCCGAGATTTTTTACAAATTTGATATCGGTGTAACCAGTCTCCTCAATTATTTCTCTTGTCGCCGAGACTACTGGATCTTCACCTTTTTCGATGCCACCGGTTAAGAAGGTCTTTCTAGGTGTCTTCTTCCAATCCAAAATCATGTACTTGTCTTCTGACCAATGCTTGATGACAGCAGTTATTGAAGCTCGCACCGATGTTGGTTTATCGGATCTTGGTGCCCCGCCTGGTGTATCATCAACGAAATCTGGGATTATGACATTCTTCACTGCTAGGCCGAACTTCTTGGCGAATTGAAAATCTCTTTCATCGTGTGCTGGTACAGCCATGACTGCTCCGGTGCCGTAGTCGGCTAAGACATAATCTGATATCCAAACTGAAACTTTTTCGCTAGTGGCTGGATTTATAGCTGATATACCAGAAAGTTCCACGCCAGTCTTCTCTTTCGTGGCATCGGTGCGCTCTATCTCTGTCTCATTCTTGGCGCGCGAGATATAAGCTTCGACTTCTTTGCGATTTTTAGCTTGACCCAGAAGTTCGCCTACAAGCTTATGCTCTGGTGCCAAGACGACATAAGTCACTCCGAACAAAGTGTCTGGACGTGTCGTGAAGACTTCGATGTTTTTTGTGGCAGCCGCGCTGGTTTTTTCGCCA
>CAIKDL010000103.1 GCA_903826185.1 uncultured bacterium
AGTGTTGAGATGATCAGCACCAACAGGGCTATTTTAATCATTGGGACCCTCCTCTGGTTCCAGACATACTCTAACACATATACTTATATTAGTCTATGGCTGGTTGGGGATACGTCCTTGGCCGAGTGCTCAATTTCGTCCCTTCAAAGCATTCCGGATCGTCTCGCTGTCAGCATATTCAAGTTCTGCACCAGTAGAAAGACCGCGCCCAAGGATGGTGATCTTGGTAGTATTATCGGCGGCACTGGCAAGGATCTTTTTCATGGCCTCTTTGACTATATCGGTCGTATGTTCGCCATCCGGCGTAGTATTCAATGACAGTATGATCTCATTTAATGTAGAGCCGTCACTCTTGATCCGCTCCAGTAACATCTTTAATCGGATTTTCTTTTCCGGTTCTTTGTCGAGTATCGGCACAGTCCCACCAAGTACGAAGTATGATCCGCGGTAAGCGCCGCTTTTCTCTACAGATTCAAGATCAGAATCGCGCGCGACTATCATGAGAGTTGTCTGGTCGCGTTCTGGGTTGGCACAAATAGAGCATATGGAGTCGGATTTTTTTGCGCCAGACTTATTTAAGCCAGGTTCACTAGCTATGAAATATCTGTGACATCGTGCGCATTCAGTCGTATCGGCTTTGACTTCATTGATCAAACGTGCGAGTTCAGAGACCTGTGTCGCTGGGCGACCCTGAAGATAATGCACAAACCTACGCGCTTGACGCGGACCGATACCAGGGAAATGCGCGAATATTTCTTCTAGACGATGGAGGGAATCCATTTTATTTATCAAAATCTCCAAAATCAGCCTTATCAACTGACAAGAATGTCGTCTTCTTGCTATCAAAGTACAGCTTCACCGAACCAGTTGGTCCATTGCGGTGCTTTTCTATAAGGATTTCAGCTTCTTCTTTGCGTCCGCCGGCATCTTGGTCGCTTTCGCGATGGATGAACATAACCACGTCAGCGTCTTGTTCGATAGAACCGGAATCACGCAAGTCTGACAGGCGAGGCTTGCCACCGCGTTGTTCGACGGCGCGAGACAACTGTGACAAGGCTAAGACCGGAACCTCTAGCTCGCGAGCGAGCGTCTTCAAAGAGCGCGAGATCTCGGTGACTTGCTGGACGAGGTTGTCGTTGGCGCGAGCATTGGTCGGAACCATGAGTTGCAAGTAGTCGATGACTATAAGTCCGAGACCTTTCTCATTTTTAAGACGGCGAGCTACGGCGCGCATCTTCAGGATGTTGTTTCCGGCTTGATCATCGATGTATATTGGAGCTTCAGAAAGACGGCTTATAGCGTCCCCAATCGCCTTAAAATCGTTTTCTACGGATAGATTACGGCCAGTGCGAAGCTTCCATGAGTCGACTTGGGATTCGGCGGCCAGCATGCGATCTACGAGTTGATTTGAGGCCATTTCTAGAGAGAATATCGCCACTGGGACTTTGTGATTGACAGCGGCCTTACGAGCTATGTCCAATGCTAGAGAAGTTTTACCCATGGAAGGTCTGGCGGCCAAAATGATGAGGTCAGACTTTTGCAGACCAGAAAGCTTGTTGTCCAAGTCAGGGAATCCGGTTGGGACGCCGCGGAGCTCATTACCAGTCTTGCTTAACTGCTCCAAACGATCCCATGCTGAGTGCAAAGTATCTTTCAGATGAATGAATTTGTGTGAGCCGGTCTTGTTGGTGACGGCGTATAGTTCCTTTTCGGCTTTTTCTAGCATCTCATGCAAGTCGGCTTCCTCGTCATAGCCAAGTCCGGTGATGCGCTCGGCGGCGCGAAGCAGGTCGCGCATGACATGTTTCTTTTCTACAATTTCTGCATAGTGGCTGGCATTCGTCGATGATGGCACAACGTTTATAAGTTCAGTCAGATATGACATACCACCAGCTTGGTCTAAGCGGTCTTTTTCCTTGAGTCTTGCAGAAACCGAAAGTAGATCTATTGGCGTGCTTTTACCGTGCAGCTCGGATAAGGTGTTCCATATGACCCTGTGTTGAGTCGTATAAAAAGACTCTTCTTTTATCATATCCACGATGTCGTGCATGACTTCACTGCGGATCAAGATGGAACCTAAAAGCGCTTTTTCAGCCTCTAAGTTTTGCGGAGGGATCTTGAGATCTTTTGTTTTGAAATAAGGGGACGCTTGATTCATGGAAGCATTCTAACATGTGAGCCCGGGGTATCGGCAATGTCATTTTATGTGTGCTAAAAGGGGATATGCTGTGGACGAAAAGTCACGCCAGCATCAGAGGACTTCTTCAAGATATTTACTGAGGCATTTCTTTGCCAGTATTTGAGAAGTTATTTGGCGTTATTTCAGAGCTTTTTCATCATAATTTCATCGCGACCAGATATGATGTCAAACATTATTAGTCGCGCTTTATGTATTGCGCTTAACATTAAAAAATGACACAAAATGACTCTAGAACAAAAAGATATCGAGTTGATCGAGAGACTTATTTATAAGAATAATGATGACGTGGCTGTTTCGATCGCGCGCAGCTTCGAGAGGCTTGAGGAACGGATAGATGCCGCTGAGTCGCGTCTGTATTCGCGGTTTTCTGATCTGGAAGACAAAACCGAAGCTTGTCGCCAAGATATATCCGATAATATAGGTACATTACATGACGAACTCCGCGAGCTTAGTCGTGGTGATGAAGAAGGGGAGTGATTACTGGTTGATATCGGCCAATTCGGACGTAAAAGGCGTCAAAACACCAACCGCGCCAAAAAGACAAATTGGTCCCCGTCGCCATTCTTCTATTTTTTCTTCACCTCATAGCCGCCATCTTTTTTGTCTAACAGATCGAAACCAGCAGCTTCGATTTCGTGGCGCAAAGCGTCAGCTTTTTTCCAATCTTTTTCTTGACGAGCTTTTTCGCGAGCTTCGGCTAAAGCCACAATGTTAGTTGGAACTATAAGTTTCGAATCAGGAATAAGTTTTTTTGTAATATCAAGCCCCAGTATCTTATCGAAGTGCGTGATAGTCGCGTACTTATCGGCCGGCGTGACGTTGGTGTCTTTCAACAGATCCCAAATCAAAGCAATGGCCTTGGGTGTATCCAGGTCGTCATTGACGAATTCTAAAAATCGAGCTTTGTAATCGGTTGATATTTTACCGCCAATTTTCGGATATCCATTTATCGTTGCTATCAGTCTGGTCAATCCATTTTCTGCACCTCTAACGGCCTCATAAGAAAAATTAGCTGGCGTGCGATAGTGTGACATCAGCAGCCAATAACGATAAGCAATAGGCGATATCTTTTCTTTCTCAAGCGTCTCCAGAGTTATGAAGTTACCGTCAGACTTGGACATCTTGCTTTCGGCGTCACCATTTTTGATATTCAAAAAGGCATTGTGCATCCAATAGTTCACCAAAGGCTTATCGTAAGCCGCTTCGGACTGAGCGATCTCGTTGTTGTGATGCGTCGGTATAAGATCGATTGCACCAGTGTGTATATCAAAAGGCTGGCCAAGATATTTTGCTGACATAGCCGAACATTCTATATGCCAACCTGGGAAGCCATTACCCCAGGGGCTATTCCAACCTAAAGTTGGATTGAATTTCCATAGAGCAAAATCAGTCAGGCTGCGTTTTTCCATGTTGGCCATGACGCGTGCGCCGGCCTTGAGCGAAGCGATGTCTATATTACCGAGCTTGCCGTAACCGTCGAACTTGGAAGTATCAAAATAGACTCCGTCGGAAATAGTGTAAGCAAAGCCTTTTTTCACGAGGATTTCCACCAAATCTATGTCTTCTTGTATATGATCAGCTGCACGAGGGAATTTTTCTGGCAACTCTATGTTCAGTTCGCGTAGATCTTCCACAAATTTATCGAAATACACAGTTGCCACTTTGTACATGGCCTCCAAAGTCATAGGCATACCTTCACGTCTCAAGGCTTTAGTCATCTTATCTTCACCAACGTCGGCGTTACCACTGTTCTCACCAGAAAGGTGACCGACGTCCGTTATATTCATGATCTGTTTGACTGAATAACCGTTGTATTCGAACATCCTGCGCAAAGTATCGGCGAAAACATAAGCACGGAGATTACCGACATGGGCACGGTCATAGACGGTTGGTCCGCAGTTATACACGCTGACAGCGCCAGCCTTTATTGGCTTGAAGACCTCTTTGCTTTTCGTGAGGGTGTTGTAAAGTTTTATTTCCATTTATTTGACCCAACCTTTTCTATTGAAGTAAACAGCAATGCCTATCGCCACCAACAACATTATGCCATCTATTATCCACCAGCCGTAGCGTGATTGTGTGAGTGGAACATTTATACCTGGAATAGTGAATACCGAAGCGATGAATGTCAGAGGATAGAAGATGAATGAGATCAGAGTCAAGACTTTGATGATCTCGTTCTGTTTGGTGTTCAAGAGAGCGTCATTGGTTTCGCGGAGGTCAGCCAAAAGCTCACGGGCATTGACAATAGTTTCATTTATATGGCTCGACTCATCTTTTATGGTGTGCACGTAAGAATAGAATTCATTTCCAAACAAATCGCTCTTTTCTGTGAAGGTTGTGAGTTCAGACCAGACATCGTGATGGCTGTGAGCTGTTTGTTTGAAATCGATAAGCTCACGGCTCAAAAATGACAACACTTCGACCATTTTCTTTTCGTCGCCATTGAATATATGCGATTCGGCTAGGCGTAAAGCGTCGCGGATATTTTCCAGATCTTGGAACATACCGTTGTAAATGCGCTGCACTATGTAGTAGAAAAGATGACCAGCGTGCTCAATAGCGCTATCTTTGTCCAGCGCGGCATTGGCATCGAAGATCTTGGCGAAGTATTCAAGCTGCTCTATAGTTTCTGTCCTAGATGTTATGAGGAAATTCTTACCAATGACGAAATCAACTTCGCGATCGACAATCTCATAGGATTCGCCGGCATGCACGCGTACTGGCAAGGTCATAACCACCAATATATAGTCCTTATAAAAATTAACCTTGGCCGAAGAAGGGGAGTCTTTGAGTTCCTCACCAACCAATGGATTGAGTCCATATCTCTTCACGACGTCACCGATCTCTTTGTCATTTGGAGATTGTAAATCTATCCAAACGAGTCCTCTATGAGTGTGTGTTGTAGTCATGACATATAGTATATAAGCAATCATCATTTGCGACAATAGACGCAAAATGGCATAATTACCCACACCATGAATATAAATAATATAAGCAACAAGACAGCTAACGTTATTCTTTGCATAGCTATCGCAGTCGCGGTTGGTTTCGTGGCCGGTTTCTACGTTCAATACAAAAACGCATCTCCTCGGCCAACACCAGCTACTCCAGATAGCACCAAAGTTACAGATGCTCAATTTGCGCCATTTTGGAACGCCTGGGACATATTAAGCAATAGGTTTGTTGATGCGTCCAGCACTAGCAACCAGCAGAAGATTTACGGCTCTATTAAGGGTTTAGCGTCTTCTTTTGGTGATCCTTATACAACATATTTTCCGCCAACCCAGGCCAAGATATTTCTGGATGACATCTCCGGTAATTTCGGCGGAGTTGGCATGGAAATCGGCATGAAGAACAACCAACTCATCGTCATTGCTCCGCTCAAAGACAGTCCAGCGGCGCGCGCTGGAGTAAAGTCTGGTGATTTCATCCTTTCGATCAATGGCACCACGACAGCCGACATGAGTGTCGATGAAGCCGTTTCCTATATTCGCGGTCCGAAAGGCACAGATGTCAAAGTATCTTTCTTGCCAAAGGACACCAACAAGCCAGTCGATCGCGTGATCACTCGTGATACCATCAAGATCCCAACTTTGGACGTGGTACCAAGGACTGATGGTATCTTCGTCATGAAGCTCTATAGCTTCACCGCACAATCTCCAAATTTATTCCATGACGCTTTACGTCAGTTTGTCCTAACCGGAGATCATAAACTTATTCTTGATCTTCGTGGTGATCCTGGTGGCTATTTGGACGCGGCGTGGTATATGGC
>CAIKDL010000104.1 GCA_903826185.1 uncultured bacterium
TAATTTACTGTATACTACAAACACTATAAAAAAATGTAAGTTGGTCTAAATTAAAAATGAATATAAAAAAATACTTTTCTTTCACAGCGCTAGTCATAGGAGCTTTTTTAGGAGCATCTGCTTTGTCAGTATTGGCACAGACACCTGGTATATGGAAAGCCGCACCATCTGCGCCACCAAGTAATAATGTCCCCGCACCACTCAATACTGGAGCATTACCACAAGGGAAGCTTGGCAATTTGGGCATTGGGACAATTACTCCAGCTGAAAGACTTCAAGTGTCAGGAGGTAATATTCTAGTTGATAACCAGGCTACGTTTGCTGCAAAAAATACATCAGGAGCCGAAGAGTACTGGATGTGGCCTAGATGGTCAGACAACACCATGTATACAAACTTTGGTGCTAATGGTTGGAACATACGTAACAATGCTAGTAATCCGGTCATGTTTATGACAAATGGAGGTAATGTTGGAATAGGAACAACTAATCCAACTGCCACTCTTGATGTAAATGGTACTGTAAAATTTTCAGCCGCAGGTATACCTGGTGCTGGTAAGGTTCTTACCTCTGATGCAAATGGCAATGCCACATGGCAGTATTCAGCTACGGCTGCAGCGCCGGTTTATCCAATCTGTGCTGCTGGTGAAACATTGATTCCTGGAGGTAGCACACAATCATACATCACAGCCGCAAGTTCTATTTGTAAATGTTTTATGAAGACTGGTACAAATACTCTTGGTCAGGACCTTGGATATAATGAAGTAAATGGTAATTGCGGCACGAACTATGTTGATTCCCAGTGGGGTTGTGATGGTAACGGATGTGGTCTTACGTCATGTGCCTTAAGAGCCACGTATATGTCTTATGGATATGGTACGAGAGAGCAAAGATATACAAACGGTGCGGCTACATGTTATAGAGATTATAAATAGTACAAATATTTTGTACTAATATTTATTGCTCTACCAATATTCATATTTTTTGGTTTTTCAAAAGCTCATGCTCAATTGTCTGGGCCGTACGATTTACATGGTTGGGCATGGTCATCTAATATCGGTTGAATAAATTTAAATTCTTCTGATTCTGGATCTGGGGGGGTGGTCCACATAAGGTTCAAATGTTTAGTAATGGACGTTTGGCGGGTTACGCTTGGTCTACATATATATGGTTGGATAAGCTTTAATTTTGCAGACCAAACTGGAAATGAAAAGCTAAGTCAATTAAAAGTTGAATTTCCTGGGATAGCCAAGTACCTATTTTCAAGTAGAAAAGGTTATGAAAATAACCACGTTCCAATTGAAAGTGGTTATTATAATAATGAAAAGAAAGAGTTTGTAATTGAAATGGAGATTCATCCTGATTTACAGGCTCATGAAGGAATTTTACACGGAGGAACAGAAGCATATTTCTTGGATATTGGAGGAGGAATGGCCTCATTGATTGAGGCACAAAAATTAGGCAAAAATGTAGTCACTAAAAAAATTAAAGACAAGGATTTACCGGTTGTTCGTGGTTCTATAGAAATGAAATTTATATAGCAGTTTTATTGTTTATTAACATCATTAACATGGTTAACATCTATTAGGTATATACCTCCAAATACGAGGTTCTAACTTCGTTCATTAATCTCCACCAGCTTAGATTAAGTTATCACATGTTAACCATTGCAATATTGGTTAGCATAGTGTATTATGTACTCATGAAAAACAAAACAGACAAACAATTATTATCAACAGCGGAAGTGGCAAAGATTCTTGGTATTAGCCGTGTGGCTGTATTTAAGAAGATTGTCGGCGGTGATATAAAAGCCTCGAAAGTTGGTCGTAATTATGTTATTGAGAGTGCTGATTTGAGCGCTGCTCTCGGTGTAGTTTTATCACCCGAAAGAAAGAGGGAAATAGAAAAATCGGTTGAGAAGACAGTAAGGGAATACGGTGAAGCCCTCAAGATGCTTGGTAAAGAATAATTCTATGAGAAAACTATCTGTTGCAGATGTTGAATATATCGCTTACGATTTGGCCAAAAAGCTGATGTCTTTTGATGAGCCAATACCAGATTTTGTCACTCGCTATCCGGATGTGCTTGAGCGATGCCTTATTGCACCATTTCAAACTTATGATAAGAGAGATCTTTATCCATCTCTAGTAAAAAAAGTTGCGATTTTATTTTATCTTTTAATTAAAAATCACCCATTTCAAAACGGTAACAAAAGAATAGCTGTATCTACGGCACTATTTTTCTTGGTTGATAACGGTAAATGGTTGAAAATAAGCAATCAGGAGCTTTATAATTTTGCAAAATGGGTTGCGGAGAGTAATGCCAATCTCAAAGATCCGACCGTTGATGCTGTGGAGAAATTTGTTAATTTATACATTATTGATTTATAATAAGTTCTGGTATATAAACTTGCTTCATATCATATTTATCAATCATTAATAAAATAATATGGAATTCATCGTTTTTTTGGTAGTGTTGCTTGTGGTCCTGATCTTTTCTTCTTTGCGCGTTTTGAATGAGTATGAACGCGGAGTTATTTTCAGGCTCGGTAAATGCACCGGTGTCAAAGGTCCAGGGTTAATAACGCTTGTACCTATTTTTCAGAAAATGATGAAGATCTCGTTGCGTACGGTTACCATGAACATTCCATCTCAGAAGATTATTACCAAAGACAATGTCTCTATTGATATCGCTGGTGTGGCTTATTATCAAATAGTCGATACTCGGAAGTCGGTGATCGGCATTGAAAATGTCACTGACGCGGTCAGTCAGATCGCTCAGACGACAGTCCGTAACGTGGTTGGCCAATTCATGCTGGACCAGCTTTTGTCACAGACGGAGCAGATCAATACTCAGATCAAAAATGTCATCGACCAACACAGGCCAGCATCAAATATATGAGATACAAAAAGTCTCTTACTGTTCTGTTGGTCATAGCGATTATAGCTATAGCCGTATGTGTTCGTTATCTTTCTACTAAGACCATTTCGCACGTTTACCAGATAGACAACGGATCCTTGATCAGTGGAAGATTCGGATATCAGTTTGTCATACCAAGTGGCTGGCACGTGCCTATGTCTTTCAGTGCTTGCGAGGATACCGATGTAAGAACGGGCCGTCATAATTGCCTGAATAACACCCTCGAAACTACTGTAAAAAATTGGAGCCCCGATGATGCTGAGGCTGTAGTCCTAACAGACCTGTCTGTTCCAGAAGAGACCGCTTTCACTGATAAAGTGAACAAAGGCCAAACCAATATCTATGATTTTCCTGGAAATATCATAAGCATCGTCGCCTTGAATGTGGTTTCGACCATGGATGTTATCGAGCTGAACACGGCTACCAGTTCACTAAAAAAGATCACCACAAAGAACGGCTATAACGGTTTCTCATACCACCGAGAGATGCCACAAGGCAAGGAAGCTGACGTGATCAGTGTGATGTTTCCTTCGAAGGGAATTCTTTCAAATGGAAAAATCGCCAATAGGATCACCATACTTTATAGCGGTAAAGTTGCGACGAAGAGCCCTGTGTTAGATCTGGCGGACTCCATCTCCAGCTTATAAGACTTGGTATCAAAATAAAAAATAAACTACCTCGCAGCAAGCTGGCGAGGTAGTTTATTGCCTCAGCCTAAGCTTTCGCGGTGATTTTTTATAATGACACCGATAGTCAAGTTGATAGTGTTGCGTGGTTTTCATTAAAAAAGCGCCATCTTGCGACGGCGCTTAAGGGACCTCATTTGTGGTCATCGTGGCGCTCATGCTCATGATCGCGGTCACCACGGCCTTTGCCATGGTCTCGCGGTATCGCATGGTTGCGATAATCCCGATGGACATTCGCCCAAACATGGAAACGTCGCAACCGGAACTCGTCGCAGTAGAACCAGACGCCGCCGGGACCGAGGTACAAGTACCGGTCACCGACCCACCCGATGTATCCTTGATCGGTCAGGACATAATAATCCGGAACGACCACGACCGGCGGGGGAACTGGGGCCGGCTGTTCGTAGACCACGACCGGCGGTGGCCCATACGTTCTCAATTGAACCGCGCAGCCGGCCAACAAGGCCACTGTCAACAAACTAACACATACTCTCATTTTCATAATGGATAGTCCTTTCTTACGGTACTGTACTATTCTATTACTTTTAAGTCAAACAGTAATAGTTTATCTCTGTCACCCCAATCTATCACTAATGTCACCTCATATGGTTAACTGTACACGAAATTGATTTGTGGTCATTTTTCTGTATAATCAAGCTATATGGCAGCCACATCACCAAAAACAACCAAAAACCAGAAACCGCCCAAGAATCAATTCAAATTACTGCCTCCTCGTATGGGATTTTGGCAGGTTGTGATTGTTATCTTTCTTGTCTTTTTCCTAATAACAGCCGCCTATAGCGAATTTTCATCACCATCGACCGCTAGTAGCGTAACTTCACTCTCTGGAGTTGCCAATGATATCAACAGCGGAGCCATTACTTCACTTGATGTGCAAACAGACCAGATTGTCGCCGAATACAAAGATAAGACCACGAAGACAGCCCAGAAAGAGGTGGACTCATCTATCACGGAGAGCCTTGTCAGGCTCGGGGTTTCACCGGCACGTATGGCTTCGACAACTATAACCGTAGAGGGTCCGAGCGGCTTCTGGTATTGGATGGGTCAGCTCGCGCCGTTCTTGGCACCGCTCATATTCTTGGCATTCTTCATCTGGCTTTTGTCTAGGCAAATGAAAGGCGCTGGTATGCAAGCTCTTTCCTTTGGTCAATCCAAGGCACGTATCACTTTGCCTGACGACAAGAAACAGAAAGTTACTTTCAAGGATGTTGCCGGTGCCAAAGAAGCCAAGCAGGAGCTTTTGGAGATCGTGGATTTCTTGCGTAATCCAAAGAAATTCATAGATATTGGTGCGGAGATACCAAAGGGTGTATTGCTCATGGGCGCACCTGGTACAGGAAAGACTTTACTGGCACGCGCGGTGGCGGGGGAGGCCGGCGTAGCATTCTTCTCTATCTCTGGTTCCGAATTCGTGGAAATGTTCGTTGGTGTCGGTGCTTCGCGCGTGCGCGATCTTTTCAAAATGGCCAAAGAAGCTGCACCAGCCATCGTCTTCGTGGACGAGATCGATGCTGTCGGACGTGCTCGCGGCTCAGGGATGGGTGGTGGCAATGACGAGCGCGAACAAACATTGAATCAGATCCTTGTGGAAATGGACGGCTTCGAGCCAAATGAAAAAGTCATCGTCATGGCCGCCACCAACAGACCAGATGTCCTTGATCCTGCTCTTTTGAGGCCGGGTCGCTTCGATCGTCGTGTGGTCATAGATTTGCCGGATCGTGCTGATCGTGAAGCTATACTGATGATCCATTGCGCCAAAAAGCAGCTTGCTGAAGACGTGAATATAACCGTTGTCGCCGAACGCACACCAGGCTTTTCTGGTGCCGACCTGGCCTCGCTTATGAATGAAGCGGCCATTCTCGCTGCACGCGAAGATCGCAACAAGATTGGTCAATTTGATTTGATTCGTTCCATTGAAAAAGTCATGCTGGGTCCAGAGCGCCGTAGTCATATTCTTTCTATAAAGGAAAAAGAGATTACGGCGTATCACGAAGCTGGTCACGCCATGGTTTCTTCGGTTCTTCCTTATGCAGATCCTGTTCACAAGATCTCTATCATTTCACGTGGACGCGCTGCTGGTTACACGCTCAAGTTGCCAACCGAGGAGCGCAGATTGCAGTCACGCAAAGAATTCCTTGATGATATCGCTGTTTCACTCGGTGGTTATGTTGCAGAACGCATGATGTTTGGTGATATGACCACCGGCGCTTCAAATGATCTTCAGGTATCCACAGCTTTGGCGCGAAGCATGGTCACACAGTATGGAATGTCAGAAAAGATCGGTCCGGTTGCTCTCGAATCTCCGGCTGGCAAAGTCTTGTTCGGCATGGGTGTCGGCGACAAAGAATATTCAGAGAGAGTTGCTGCCGAGATCGATGGTGAAGTCACACGCATCATGACCGAAGCGCGCAAGCAAGCAGAGGATGTTCTTGCTCACAACAAAAAAGCTTTTGAAGCGATCGCCAAGCGCCTTATAGAAGTAGAGACTATTGAACGTGAAGAATATGAATCTATCCTGGTAGCACAGGGAATTTCTGTGAAGAAGGCGGAGCGCGGAGGGGTTATAGCATAGGCTTAATAGGTCAGCCCGGCCTAATATTGACTTGTTGGGGCTATATAGTTAATCTATTTTATAGAAAAGGAGGCATAATAAATGAAAGCAGGACAGTTTTTCGATTGTTGTCGTGATCTGGTCAGTACGAATTGGACATGGCGAGTACATAGTCCGAGTGGTCAGATTGGTATGATACCGATAGTTGATTCGTTCGATGGAGACACTCCGTTTGATTTCCATCCGATATCAGCTGTGGCAGTCACTCTGACCGGCTTCCACTCCGCCGACCCTCGTGACATCTGGCGCGCATCAGATCGGATCGGATTGTCGCAGGGCAATTCGGTGCTCATCTTCACCGCAGCGTTGGTGGCTGATGGTTTGAATCCACAACTGCAGGAAGTACGCGCCGACTTGATCGATCATTTAGTGCTAGATCATTCCGTCAATGTTCGCATAGGTCGTTCCCTGGATCGTTCCACTGGACTTATGACCGAAGATTTGAAGGAAAGGCA
>CAIKDL010000105.1 GCA_903826185.1 uncultured bacterium
TACCGCCCAGAAGTGAAACTGAAGCGAAGAAGTAATCGCCGGACGCCAGTTAAACAGTCTTGACCTTTAGTCTCGACTGTTTTTTCTTATCAAGTTTAGGTAATTTTAATATCAACAAGCCATGTTTCTCGACGGCCTCGGATTCGTCAACGTCGATCTCTTCCGGTAGAGCGATGGTGCGCGAGAATGAACCCCAATAGAGTTCGCGTGCGAAATAATCTTCTTCATTGGCGATGCGTTCCTCTTCGCGTTTACCGCGGATGGTGACCAAGTCACGAGTGATGGATACTTCCAGATCTTCTGGACGTACGCCGGCGATCATGCTTTTCACAACTATCATTTCTGGAGTCTGGTAAACATCGACAGTAAGTTCGCCATCTTTATCGGATTCGTCATCGATCCATGAGGTTATATCTGCGTTGTCTCCACGAGGAACTATTTTCTTGTGGTGCTTTTCTTCCTGTTCAGCCTTTTCTTCATCGCTTACGCGCACCGTTCCCGTTAGACGCTCGAAAAATGATTTCTTTTCTTTTGACATGTGGTTATTGTAACACGTAAAAATAGTCAATTTCTGCTCCGTATGTGGACAATTCTGGGGGCACATGCAGACAATTCTATATCTCTTCCGGCCTAACGAGTTTTATCTCCTCAAACAGGATAATCATAATGACCGCTGCACCCCACATCCAGGAAAAAGCCCTCAATATATCAGTGGAATCAGTACTTGTAACGGCTATATTGAAAACCGCATGTATGGCTATTCCGGCAGCTAGCCCCAAAACCATACCCAGGAATTTAGTAAATTTGCTCTTATAGAATAGATAGCCATACATAAAGCCTACGCAAGTGGTACTAACTGTGTGGGTCAAAGTAGCTCCGATGGCGCGCAAGTTACCGAATATAAGGCCATCAGCCACATTGCCGTGATTGAAATAGACCATGACTGAGAGAATATTCTCCAGCGCCGCGAATCCAAGAGCGATCGTTATGCAATACATCATGGCATCTATTGGCTCATCATTGCTTTTAGCATGAAAAGCCACTGTTATGAGTATTATGAATTTCAGTACCTCCTCGACTGCTGCCCAAAGGATGTACTGGGTATTGGAGCTGTAGTTCATCATCGCTATATATTTCTCGCCAACAAAAGCGGCGAGAACCGCCAAAGCACCGGCCAGGAACAGGGAGGCTATGACTGATCTTGGTTCTGGGTTTGTATCTTCTCGCAACCAAAAGATCAGCCATATGATCGGAGGTATGATGCCTGTCAATATGGCGTATAGAAAATTAGGATTCATCTTTCTTGCCACCAATTATACCAGATTTTATTTAGCTGAGCTTCTTTGTGCCGTTGGCATGCAGAGTTTTGCTGGCGTCATGGTCGCTTTCCGGAGAGCTTTTCATGGTTGCAACTAAGGCGATCATGAGGGCGTTGTCTCCGGAAATGTGGTGGTCTGGTAGGAATATTGGTATCCCATATTCTTCCGCGGTTTTGTTGAATCTTTCGCGTAATAGACGATTGGCGCTTACGCCACCACCAATGACGATGGCCTTGGCATTTTGTTCGTCTATAGCTCGTCGTAGTTTTTTGTCCAAAGTCTCGGCGACAGCATCTTCAAATTCTCGAGCTAGACCGGCTTTGAAATCTTGCTGGCTCGTGGTGTTGTCGGCGGTACCGCCTTCGGACTTAGTCGGTATCTTTTTCATTGCGTACAAAACTGCCGTTTTAAGTCCAGAAAATGAGAAGTCGCAATCGTTGCTGCCGATCATTGGTCGCGGCAATTTGATCAGTGAGGCCAAGCCTTTTTCTCTGGCTTCGTGAGCCAGTTTGGATATGTGTGGACCTCCTGGATATGGTAATCCCAACAGACGAGCCACTTTGTCGAAGGCCTCTCCTACAGCATCGTCTTTTGTTCGTCCAAGTATGGTGTATTTATATGTTTCGGAGGCCGTCTCGATCTTCACCAGCTCGGTATGACCGCCGCTTATGAGCAAAGCCACCGCCGGTAGTGGTAATTCCTTGAGCTTTTGCCAAGTACCATAAGGCTTATCTGTTTGCAGAAGCGATCCGACGATATGGCCTTCCATGTGATTTACTGCCACGACCGGAATCTTCCATATTGTTGATAATATACGTGCGAAGTTGATGCCGACCCAAAGCGCCGGTTCTAGACCCGGGCCTTCGGTGACGGCGATCTGGTCTATTGGTGGTATTTTTTTCAGAAAGTCGGCGCCCTTGATAGATTCTAGGAGGTCGGAATTTTTGAGCGCTAACAAGTTCGTGAGTGCAGCCATGGCCGAGCCGAATTCTTCGTCAGTCAGAGTTGTTGGAATTTTCGTGCCAGCGCCATCTTCACTGGTAGCGTATATCTCAGATTTTTCTAGGAGCTTTTTCAAAAGTGGCACCAGATTCTTGCTGTGTTCTCTTTTTGCTAGAGTAGGGAAGACGCCGCCGTAAACACTGTGTAATTCCGCCTGGGAATGGATCAGAGATTCTATGACGCGATATTTGCCACCACGCGTCTCTATAAGAGCCAGTGCTGTTTCGTCACAGGATGTTTCTATTCCAAGTGTTATCATATTTTTGTGTTTGTTGGTAGGTTTTTATGTCTACTCGATATTTGTGAAGATGTCGACATCCTTCATTTCTCTCAATATCCGCGCTGGTGTTTCTGCCAAGGTTCCGTTTTTGTCGGCAATCTTTTGCAGAGCTTGTCGTTTCTCGTCACCAATGACTATACCGACAGCATAGCTTATATTCCTCATGAACGGCAAGGTAGTAGTAATTCTTTTGGTGAATTGATTTTTGCCGGTAGCGTCATAGCTGACGACGAGCTTGTCTGTATTTTCGAATAATTCACCGAAGCGCCTCGGATCTTCTGGGAATGGCATCATACCGGACGTGTGTCCGTCTGCACCAACGCCGACAGTGGAGATGATTGGAACGTTGATATTTTTTAATGCATCACTGAATCTTTCAGTCAATTCCTCGGAGGTTTCTTTATTTGTGGCGTTTTTTTCTTTTTGAGCGGGACCAATTTCTCTTACTCTTGTGTCTATGAATTTCGCGCCCGACTCGACTATTTTTTTATAAAAACCAGTCTGAGTTAATTGGTCGAAGTTGTTTATTTTCGGATCAGTGGAATATCTCTCATCGAGTACACCGACCGTCACGTTCTTATTGAAAAGACTCACGTCGAGTCCGCTATCCAATATATTCAAAGCTGACCCACCAGACAGCAATAGGTAAAAGCCATTTTTATACGCTGATAGCTGCTTATTCAGCGCTACCGCAGCTTTTTGGGCGAGCACAGACGGTGTTGCGCCTTTGATAGTCTCTGTTCTCATTTTGTGCGCGGTACAGGATTCGAACCTGTGACCTACCCCACGTCAAGGGGTCGCTCTACCAACTGAGCTAACCGCGCATGTTTTGATTATACACGAACTTTACTTTGTAACTATGACAATATATCAGAAAATAGAAAAAAATCTATGGGGTGATGGCGAATTGGTATATAGAGATTATTTCCCCAATAACATATCGCTATATGAAACAGATATCATGTCTTTTGGCTGAATCTTGAATAGCCTAAGATATCCTTCGCATTGTGCCAACAGTTTTTTTCTTTTTACATCCACATTCTCGCCACGACCATCCACATCCGCGATTGCCTCTATTTCCACGAAAGTGCCTAGTTTTTTGACTGTATCGATATGGAATTTTACGTTCTCTATGAAATAGATCTCACGTTTCTTATCAACCACCGCCAATATGCCGCATGACCTTGTCAGAATCTCTTTGAGAGGTGATCCGGGAGTGGAATCCAATAGGATTATGTCCGACTGCTTCGGGCCTTTCTTGTTGCTGCGCTTGTAGTAGATCAGGTGGTTCTCTATATTTCCTTCACGCAATTTCAGGCGGCCATCGTTAACTTTGAAATAAGTGTCGATCTGATGATCGGTGCCTCTGAATTCGGCTTTGTGTGATCTCAAAAAGTCGCGAATCTTTTTGTGGTTATTGCACTTCGCTTTTATTTCGATATTGAGGTGTTTCATTTTTTTACTTTTGTATTATA
>CAIKDL010000106.1 GCA_903826185.1 uncultured bacterium
AATCTTCAGCAGAAGATTTCCGAGAACTAGAAAGGCCCCTGCAGGGGCCTTTCGTGTCTTAGAGATGTTGCTTTTTGCTTTTACTTTCCTACACGCTCGCGGTATTCGCCAGTTTCTGTGTTGATGCGTATGACGTCGCCTTCATTTACAAATAGGGGAACGTTTATAGTCGCGCCAGTCTCCAAAGTCACCACTTTCTGGCCGCCGGTGGCCGTATCGCCTTTTATGCTCGGAGGAGCGTCTATAACCTTGAGGTCTGCGGTAATCGGCATCTTGAAGCTCATGGGCGTATCTCGGAAGAGGAGTTGCTCGACAACAGTGTTTGACTTGAGGAATTTTCCTTGTGGGCCCACCTGATCCTCGGTGACTTTGAAGCGCTTGGCCGAATCTTCTGATTCACAGAACCACCATTCGCCACGGTTTGTGTATAGGAATTTCACTTCACGAGTCTCTATCTCAGCTTCCTCGACTTTTTCCGATACATGGAATGAATACTCCGTCACTTTGCCGGTCATGAGATTTTTGAGCTTGGTAGCATTCACAGGCTTACGTTGCTGTTTGCGGAAGACGTGCGAGGATATGACTTCATAAGGCTGACCTTCATGGACGATGAACTTCTTTTCTGTGACTTCGTTATATTCGAGGAGTGACATGGGATTTTCTATTAGATATTAACCTAGCGATTGTATACGAGGGCAGGCTATTAGGCAAGGGAAGCGAAACCCTGCCATAGAAGCGGGGTAGCTGAGAGGTATACTGCTTTGTATTATTACTCCGCGCTCAATTTCTCGCGTATCTTTCCGAGTATCTCGTCACGCTTGGCTGGATTTTCTTTCAAGAATTGTCTAGTAGCGTCATAGCCGCGACCGAGCTTTTCTTCACCGAAGGAATACGAAGCGCCGGACTTGGAGACGATGCCAAACTTCTCGCCAAGAGCGATGATCTCACCTTCTTGTGATATACCCTCATTGTACATGAGATCAAACTCTGTCTGTTTGAATGGAGCTGCGACTTTATTCTTCACAACCTTCACGCGCACGCGGCCACCCATAACCTCTTCGCCTTTCTTGATCTGGGCGATGCGGCGGATGTCGAGACGTACTGAGCAGTAGAATTTCAAAGCTTTACCACCAGGGGTAGTTTCAGGATTGCCGAACATCACACCGATTTGCATGCGAATCTGGTTGATGAAGATCACGACAGTCTTCGAGCGCGCCACAATAGCTGTAAGTTTGCGTAGGGCTTGTGACATCAAACGCGCCTGCGTACCAACATGGAATGCGCCCATGTCTCCTTCGATCTCTGCGCGAGGAGTAAGAGCTGCTACTGAGTCGATGACAATGACGTCCATCTTGTTAGTACGAATGAGGCTCTCGACGATATCAAGGGCTTGTTCGCCTGTGTCCGGCTGTGAGATCAAAAGCTCCTCTATCTTCACGCCGATCTTCTTCGAATATTCCGGATCCATGGCGTGTTCGGCATCTATATAAGCGCAAACGCCGCCGCGCTTTTGTGCTTCGGCTACAGCGTGTAAGGCGAGAGTGGTCTTGCCGGATGATTCCGGACCGAAGATCTCCACGATACGTCCGCGAGGGAAGCCGCCGATACCGAGCGCCCAATCCAATCCGATAGAACCGGTTGGGATGACATCGACATTCACTCTCGGCTTATCGCCAAGCTTCATGATGGCTTCTTCGCCGAATTTTGTGCGGATACTATCGAGTGCGTCGCTAATTTCTGACATTGATTTCGAAGCACGCGCCTCGCTTTTGGTTTCTTTTTTAGTCTCGCTTATTGGCGCAGCTTTTTCCTTCTGTTCGTTTTTTTCTTTTTTTGGCATATAGAATTTTCTCTTTTTCTTAATGATAAGAGGCGGGCTTAAATCTATGATATCACAGTCAATTATTTGCACCTACTATGACAATATCGGTTTCTGTGTTGCGATCAAATTGGTCGGTTGCGCGCAGCGTTAGCTTATTAATACCAGGAAAAACAACGATAGTTTGCTTGAAATTGCCTTGTTCATCTATAGGAACAGCACCGCCGTTTATGGTTAGGTTGTGGGCGCGTTCGATCATGCCGACCAGGTCTACAGTAAGGGATGATATGACTGCACCATTAGCTGGTGCCGCTAAGTCTATTTTAGGTCCGCGCGCGTAGGTGAGCGAACGCGCCACCGCATAGGCGATGATGATGATTGCTACCACGGCGATGATGGCGATCTTGATGAGGCGGAGCGTTGTGGTACGGGTGAGGTTCATGGGGAATGGAGTGTTAAGGAAGTATATAGGTAAAGGGCGCCAGATTACAAGAGCTATAGACGTAGCCACATATTTATGGTAATAATCTGAACAGATTTACTGTTCGCTGAAAACAACAATTAACCAAAAGAAACGGAGGACAGGGTGCTAAAAACCTATGGCCAGGGCCAAAAAGGCCTGAAAGCAGATGACCTCGAGAAATACGCGAAGTTGATCACGTCGTTGGGAATGAAAGTTCCTGACGGAATGGTCATCTTGGACGGCGTCTTCTTTCAGGTCATGGATACGCTCGGCCTGACAGAGAGCAGCTCTTCAGATAATGTTTTGGGTGCTGAATGCCCGAAATATCTCGTCGAGATGAATCGCGAGATCGTGTCGGAAATGAAAGTTGGCGTTCCTTACGCCATTCGTTCGTCGGCGCTATCGGAGCGCGGTGGAACAGGTATTTACCACACCTCTTTCTTCATTCCAACAGGCAATCAGGTCGATGACCTGACGCAACTGTGGAATAAGGAAAAGGTGGGTCTCGGAGGATTGGATATTACATAATCGTAAAAGCTTCAAACCATAAAATCATGGCAAAAGTATTAAATAGTAAAATATTGCAAGACAAAATTATCGGCGACCTCTCGAAAGAAGTTAGATCGTTCAAGATTAAACCTGTACTAGCTATAATACAGATAGGGAATGTTCGAGAATCTGACACATATATTCGTCGCAAAAATATCTTTGCTCACAAGATTGGCGTGAAAGTAGTGCATATAAAATTCGACATGAACGTCACCGAGAAAGAAGTTTTGGAAACTATAAAGAGGTTGGACGGTGACGCCCTAGTGCACGGAGTCATAGTGCAGCTTCCTATACCAAAACATCTGGACGAATTCAAAATATTGGAATCTATCAGTCCGCAGAAAGATGTGGACGGCTTTACCTCGACCAACTTCAAGCTGCTAGCCGCTGGCTCTACAGACGGGCTTATGAATGCGACCACGAAAGGCGTGATTGATCTGCTTGATCATTACCAGATCAATCTGGTTGGTAAGCACGTATTAGTCATAGGAAAATCTGTGTCAGTCGGAAAACCAACGGCGCTTGCTTTGCTAAATCGAAATGCCACGGTCACAATCGGACATCTGAAGACAGTTGGCTTGAAAGAGTTAGCTCAGAGTGCGGATATTTTGGTTGTGGCTATAGGTCAGCCGAGATTTATAGATAAGCGATACGTCCACGCCGGTCAAGTGATCATCGATATTGGTATCAATTATGATGCTCACGGCAAACTAGTAGGGGACGTTGATTTTGATAGTGTGAAAGATATAGTAAAAGCCATATCTCCAGTCCCTGGCGGAGTTGGCGCCATGACGGTGGCGTCTTTATTTAAGAATCTTATCTCGGCTTACAAAAGACAGGAAAAGTAAATTACAGAAAGATAAATTTACTTGCTAGACACCCAATTCCTCTGCTATTTTGTCCGTTTCGCCTCCGTTTTCGCCAGGTAAACCATTCAAACTATTTAAGCCGCCTTTTCCTCCACTTGTACCACCAGAATCGCCGCCACCCATGACTTCGCGCGGCTTAGAACCATTGGCTGGCCCGATAACGCCTTGGTCTTCAAGTAGATCCATAAGTTTGGCCGCACGCGAGTATCCAACTCCGAGCTTGCGTTGTATATAAGAAGTAGAAGCTTTACCTGCAGCAATAACAGCTTCGCGAGCGGATTCGTAGAGTTCATCTTGATCATCGAGAGAGTCACTATCGAGATCGATGTTGGCACTGAAGGCAGCACCGGAACCAGCCTCGCTCATATTGAGGTTGATCTCGCCCAATATCTCGTCTTTGTATTGATCAGCTAAGAATTTAACAACGGCTTTGACCTCGCCTTCAGAGATATAAGCCGACTGCAGACGCACCGGCTTGGACATTTCACCACCGAGGTAGAGCATGTCACCAGCACCAAGGAGTTTCTCAGCACCCATTTGGTCAAGAATCGTTCGAGAATCTATCTGCGAAGCCACCTGCAAGGCCACACGAGTTGGGATGTTGGCTTTGATGAGACCGGTGATGACGTTGACGCTCGGTCTTTGTGTGGAAACTACCAGATGTATACCGACGGCGCGACTCATTTGTGCAAGACGCACGATGGCTGATTCCAATTCACGCGGGTATGTCTGCATGATATCGGCGAGCTCATCGATAACTATGGCTATATAAGGCATTGTTTCCGGCAGCTTTGTCGGATCGGCCTTCTTATCAGATTTGAGCTTGAGCAATGCCGGCGCCAAGATATTTTTGTGATAAGAGTCGATGTCACGTGCAGAATTCTTTTCTAAGATATCGTAACGGCGGCTCATTTCCTTGGCGGCCCATTTCAAAGCCAGGATAGCTTTCTTGGGATCAGTGATGACCGGCGTCAGAAGGTGAGGAATCTTGTTATATAGAGTGAGCTCTACGCGCTTCGGGTCGATCATGATGAACTTCAGGTTCTCTGGTGAATTGCGGTACAAAAGGGAAGTAATGAGGGCATGTATGCTCACGGATTTACCTGAACCGGTAGCACCAGCGATGAGTATATGAGGAGCTTTGCCAAGATTACAGAAATGGGCGCGACCAGTAATATCTTTACCAAGCGACATGAACAGAGGCTTCTCTGATTCTTGGAATTCGGCAGCGCCGAGCAATGTGGCTAGACCAACTGTGGTCTTGGCGGTGTTCGGCACTTCGATACCAACTAGAGACTTGCCTGGGATTGGGGCTTCTATACGGATCGGATGGGCAGCCAAGGCGAGCGATAGGTCATTGTTGAGCGTGACGATGCGCGAAAGCTTCACTCCTTCAGCGGGCTTGAGCGAATAGCGCGTAACCGATGGACCAATGGATATCTCATCCATCTCCACAGTGATGCCGAAATTCTGCAATGTGCGCTTGATGATGTTGGCGTTGGCTTTGATGTCACCAGTTTCTGGTTTGCCACGATCTTTCTCTAGGAGTGATAGCGGTGGGGGAGTGAAAGGTTTAAGTAGGGGGATCATTACAGCTGAAGCGAAAGCGGCTGCATCCTCGTCACTGAGATCCAGGCCGTTACCTCCATTCTTACTACCAGACTTGCCGGCGTTAGCTAAGCGAGCTTTTTCCTCAGCTTTCTTAGCTCGAGCGATAGCCTCAGCAGCTTCTAGTTGAGCTGGAGTTTTTCCACCAAGCCCGTCCGATTCAAGCGCACCGGCTTGTGCTTCTTCCAGTGCTTGGTCGATCTTAGCCTCCTCGTCGTTGTTCATCTTGCCATTTTTTCCAGCGAGAGCTTTTTTGCCGTCTTTTGCGTCGCTGCTGGATTTTCTAAAATATCTCCAGAACATCAACTGCTCCAGTGTGAAATGGGCTTCGAACAATATAAATAGCGACACTACCACAAGTACTATAAGTAGTATCGAGCTAGCATAAACATCCAAAACCTTTATGAGGGGAGTTGCCACCCAGCGTCCGAAGACTCCACCATTTCCTGTGCTGGCGATGTGGATTATTCCGAGACTAGAAAAGAAGAATACCACTGAACCGATAGTCTTCGATACGCGAAACTTCTTTTCGATGCCGCGCAACAGAGCGATGCCGACAAGCGTTGCTATGACCGGTATCAAGAAGTAACCGACTCCGCACAGGTGAGTGAAGAACATGTAAGCATATTCTCCGAGAGGGCCAGCTTTTTGGAAGGCAGCCAGTATAGATAGTATGGTAATCAAAAAAGCGAATATCGCCAAAACAGTCTGCACAGTTTCCTCACTCATATCATTCCAGAATTTTGCTTTTTCTACGAAACCTGAGTCGCTGT
This sequence comes from uncultured bacterium, assembly GCA_903826185.1. Lineage (GTDB taxonomy): Bacteria > Patescibacteriota > Minisyncoccia > Phycocordibacterales > PALSA-1337 > C7867-002. The sequence goes on from CAIKDL010000106.1 coordinate 6,082, forward strand.
CTCTTTTCTTGGCCATGTGGTTGGTGTGGTTAATTAAAAATCGGATATTCGAAAATTGATAAGATTATATCCCTAATATTAACACAATTTTCTATATATGAGGCCGTGACACGACCAAAGCCGCATGTCTACTTGCAACTTTCTCGCAGAAGCCTATAATGGACACGTAAGAGACATTTGCCTATATCGGTGCCGATTGTCAAAGTCACAAATTTTTGGGAAGATTTCTATAAAAGACATAGAATATCAAAAGGACACTATTAAAACTACAGACCATGGATAATAAAGACAACAACAAAGAACTACCTATGCATGACCCAATCAAGTGGAAATCACTGGGTTTTTTCAGTGCCGAAGATTATTTGCTTTATGTCTTTAAGAAGGTTGAGAAGATCACTGCTGCCCTCTATTTGGTTTCAGGGCTTCTTAAGGACGAGGAACCAATAAAGTGGGAATTGCGCGATCGGGGCATGGACTTGCTGACCTCGTCCTTTACAGCCTCATCGACGCTACCTGGTGATAAGAATGTAGTTATCCAATCGCTTTTTACTGCGGCTTTAGAGACGATTTCTCTTTTGAATGTGGCCAAGATTTCCAACCTAATAACTGAGATGAATCACCGTCTTTTGGTCCGAGAGATAGATAACATTTTAGGCCTGCTTCGTGATCGTCTTGCCTCCAGTGCCGAGAATGCTGGTTACGTGCTTTCCGATGTTTTCTTTAAGACACCGAATCTCTTTACGACAGATTTTAAATCTACAGGTGGTCAGACGACAGGGCAGTCATCCGGTAGCTCTGCCCATGACAGCCATGGTGGTCAATTGTCCAAAAAGACCAATAGCGAAATCTTGGCTATAAATAAGCCTCTACATAAAGGACATGCCGATGTCCAAGAGAAAAAGTCTGAAAGACAAGAGCTGATCATCACTGCATTAAAAGGACAATCAAATCTGACTATAAAGGACTTCTCCAGGATCATAAAAGACTGTAGTGAGAAAACTATACAGCGTGAGCTTTTAGCCATGGTGGATAATGGTCTCATAAAGAAAGAAGGGGAGCGCCGCTGGTCTAGGTATTCGCTTAAATAATGGTTCTCAAGGTAAGTGTTAGAGCCACACAGAATATAGGTATTTGGACACACGGATATTTTCTTGCTAGAAAATTCCTCGTGCTCGCGCCAGCGCTCGCAAGGTGTCCAAATACCTATATTCTGTGTGGCTTAGCACCAAACATTGACTTTCAGCCGTATTTACCTTAGTATTCTTGCGTTATCCCCAAATAGGCCTTTTGATATATAGGGCCATTATACGTTATAATGCTTTGTAACGAGTGTGTATGTTTTCAGACATATCCATTCGTCGTAGAGCGTAGGTTCTACGGGTACGAACTTTGACAATTACATAGTGTCAAAAATGTAAATAGAAAGTTCGTCTTATTTACTAGCCCACTAAATTCTTTGTCTGGAAGTCGATAGTACGGACAGGGAAATGTGGAATACGTGTCTCGCGGTCGACCCGCTTCTATATAATAAAAATATGGGATCGGAACGCGAACATACTTTGGTTCGATTATTAGTTACAAATTGCGTAACGTCTCTTTATATTATTAATAAATAAGAGATGTCGCATTAATTATAAAAATCATAGCTATGAAAAAGATTCTTACAGCTTCTACAGTCGCCATCTTGGCTTTCGCTGTAGTTGCTTCAGCTGCCGCCTTCAATGCTAACCTCACGGTTGGTTCTACAGGTGCAGATGTCACAGCTCTCCAGACAGCACTTATCGGTGCAGGATATTCTATCCCAGCCGGTGCTACAGGTTACTTCGGTTCACAGACAAAGGCCGCCGTTATGAAGTATCAGGCTGCTAAAAGCATTCCTGCTACAGGTTTCGTAGGTCCTCTTACTCGTGCAGCTTTGAATGGTGGTACAGTTGCTACAGCCGCTCCGTTCGTTTGCCCAGCAGGTTACTCCTGCCAGCCGAACGTTGTGACAAATGGCACAGCTACAACTCCTTCTACAGGAGCTAGCACAGCTATCACTACTACAGGCATCGAGGGTATATTGACAGTTACACAGGGTCCGATTTCGAACACTGTTGTTAACGTCGGTCAGACAGCTGTTCCTATATTGGCAGTTCGTGCTCAGGCTCAGAACTCCGATATCGCTATACAGCGTATCACTCTTGACCTTGGTACAGACACAAAGATCTACAACAAGATCTACACGAAGTTGTACATCACTGATGGCGCAAATATCCTCGCAACCGTTCCTTTGAACTCCTCAACAGTTGTTCAGAGCGGAAGCCGATATCTCGTCACAGTCACTGGCTTCAGCGATGTTGTTGCTAGAAACACTTACAAGGACTTCGTCGTCAAGGCTGACCTTTACACAGCGATCGATTCGACTGTTATAACAGGTCACACCTTCACGGTCTCTTTGGCTTCCAGCCAGGCAGTCCGCGGTATTGATGGCGCTGGTATCGACCAGTACGGAGGTGATAACACTGTCGCTCAGACAGTCACAGTCAACTCAAGCTTGGTCGACACAGCTATCGCCAACGTTTCTACAGACTCAGCTACACCTCAGACACAGTCTGTACCAGTTAGCGATACTACAAACGGCCAGTACTTGCAGCTCCCTGTCTTGATCTTCGATATTGGTTCACAGAACGATTCACTTCACCTTCACCAGGTTCAGGTTGACATCGGTGGTACCGGAACAGGTACTACATCTGCTGCTTACCTCTACCAGGGTTCAACACAGATCTCATCTGCTTCAGTCGTTGCCGGTACAGCTACCTTCACAAACATTGTGGATGGTACAGCCGGTGCTTCTA
>CAIKDL010000107.1 GCA_903826185.1 uncultured bacterium
AGTGCGCAAATATTTAAAACGCCGGCGCTCTTATCTTTATACTAGTTAAAAAGTCGCGAGTAGAAAATGGTGAAGTGATCTTCTTTTCGATGTTCCAGAAATATGGAGATATTATCTCGTCTGGTGCGCACAGAGCAAATATGTAATCGCGATTCGGCTGACATTCTCCAGCGAGTGCCAATATCGGTTCAGCTCGCAAGATGCGACCCTTGAATTCGCCACCGATTTCATAGACTTCGAAGAAGACGCGCACAAGTTGACCGTCTCTTGATCGGACGATTCTCTCGAATATGCCTTGCTGGTTGTAATGGCTCTGGATAAGCATATATTTAGTGATTCCTATTATACCAGATGTCGCGATGTCTGGGTATTGACAAATAGTATATGGTATGCTATACTGTTCACAGAAGAACAATCCTACCCATACCCCCGAATCCGAACACTTTAGTTAACTAATAATTTCTCCATAATCATACCACGGACAAGTGGTTTTCTTGGTTTTTGGAGCTCTTTTGTAAATGCTTCGCGTGGTGTTTGATAGTCTAAACACTCCATGAATCGGTCTCGTAATTTGCGTTCGGCTTCCTCGAATTCTTCCAGTGAATACTTCGAGAGGTCAGATCTCTTTTTAATATATCGTCGGATAGCTTTGTTGCGATTTTCAACCGTTCCTTTTTCATGCGGACATTGAGGGTGACAGAAGAAAACGGCAGCATTGATTAGTTCAGAGAGTTCTTTGTGTTTCTTGAATGAAATATCATTGTCGAGCGTCAGACTTTTAACAGGTAAACCAAATAATATCCTGTCGATGATCTGATTAATATTTGCTGTCGTACGATCTTCCAAATATACCAGGAATGGATATCGTGTTTTACGTTCTACCAGAACAAGAAGCGAGCCTTTGCCGTCTTTGCCGGATTCAATGAAGTCACCTTCGTAATGACCGAATTCTAGCCTAGAATCGACCTTTTTAGGTCTTTCATCAATCATTGTTCTACCATCAATGATGATTGATGTTCCGCGTTTAGGACCACTGTTTTTGTGTACAGCTATTGAATACAGATGAGGTTCAACTTGTCTACCATTTGGACTCCTAACGAAGTTGTAGATTGCCTTAGTACTAGCGTATTGATATCCGGTTTCAACATGCTTCAATCGACCAGATATTCCAGCTGGTGACTGGTCGTCATTGGTCATTGAATCAATCACGAACTTCTGAAGATTGGCGTCTTGGTTTACTTTCATACACTGCGTCTTCGATCTCCATCTTTTCTGATATGCCTTCACAGCTGCTTTCTTCGCAGTGTATGTGCCATTGACCATATTTCCATTGATCTCATCTGAAATACTGGAAACACTTCGGTCTAGCTTGCCAGCTATGAATCGCAGAGACTTTCCGTTCCTCAAATACCTTTCAATCCTCTGACGTTCGTACGAACACAAATGTGTGAATTTTCTCATAATTTCTAATCATACAAGTGTTCGGATTCAAAGGTAAATCTCCATTCTTTGCCATTTTTAATCACCTCCTTTCAGGTTGATTCTGATTAAAGAGTAGCACACTTACCACCCCTCTGTCAAGCATCGCTATAAACATCCATTTTAAGCCATATTTTTGTTATCATTGATGGATGCCATTCACCGTAAAAACCACATCATTCGAAGGCCCACTAGACCTGCTTCTGGACCTCATTGAGAAGCGTAAACTTTTTATAAATGACGTTTCATTGGCGAAAGTGACTGACGACTTCATTGCGCATGTGAAGCAATTCGACAATATGCCAATGGGAGAATCTGCTCATTTCATCTTGGTGGCTTCGACGCTCCTCCTCATAAAGTCGAAGTCGCTTTTGCCGGATCTGAATATCACTGAAGAAGAAAAAGGCGACATGAATGACCTCGAGACTCGCTTGAAGATATATCAGCGAATGAAAGAAGCCAGCAAGCGCGTGA
>CAIKDL010000108.1 GCA_903826185.1 uncultured bacterium
AAATAAAAATAACACTAAAATACTTGATAGTCAATATCTCCAAAAGCTCCATTTTAAGCTATATTCAACCCATGAACCTGATTACCGTCATTCCACTCACACGTCAGAAGGTGGCTGCTACCCTCTCATATTTCACATCCTCAGAAGTTCCAATTGGTGCCATTGTCACCGTTCCACTCCGTTCAAAGACTATTAGTGCCATCGTTTCTGATTCAAGACCCGTTGCTGACGTGAAAGCTGATGTTAAGAGCGCGCCATTTGAAATACGAAAGCTGGGCGCAGTGAAGGCTATAGCATTCTTTCCTCCTGCATTTATTGAAGTGTGTCGAACTCTCGCACTTCATTATGCAACTAACACAGGAGCAGTCATCGATGCCCTCATTCCAGATATTTTACTTGAGAATGCCCATAAGATTGCTCCCCCAGGAAATTCAGCAGGAAAATTTGCCGGAAAAGAAAGTGGTTCGGCACATGTCTCGTCATCAATCTCAAAAAGTATTCCGAACGAAATATACGCCGTCCAAGGCGACGACACGGATCGCATGAGTACATGGCGCAGTTTGATTCGTCAGGAATTTGCTAGAAAAAAATCTATTGTATTTCACACTCCAACTATTGAAGATGCAAAGAACTTATTTAAATTATTAGAAAAAGGAATTGAAGGTTACATTTTCGTACTTCACAATAAGCTAGCCAAAAAAGAAATAATTGAAACATGGGAAACTATCGCTAAAACTGAACACGCTGTCGCCATCATTACAGCTGGAATATTCCCACTATTACCACGCAACGACATTTCTTCGGTTGTGATTGAAAGAGAGAATGGTCGTGGTTGGATCTCTCCAAAGTCACCATACGCCGATCTACGCAAAGCTTTTGAACTTATCAATATGAGATTGCCAGATAAGACTATTTATTTGGCTGATTGCTTACTACGCACAGAAACATTGTCACGCCTCGATCGACATGAAATTTCACAAGGCTCACCATTTAAATGGCGCTCTATCTCGACAGCAGAAGATAGTCTCATCGATATGATTCCAGATAAGTCACACGAATCGAGACTCACTATACATGATGCCCGCGAAGATGCGGCACCAGTAAAAGGTTTTCGTGTTCTTTCAAAAGAGCTCGAGAATTTGATTACCAAAAATCAAGAAGATAATAGTCACTTATTTATCTACGCTGTTCGAAGAGGTTTGGCAACTATGACCGTTTGTAATGATTGCGAAACCATCGTCTCATGTAATCAATGTTCTGCACCTGTTGTACTACACGCTTCAAAAGACAGCGGAAGAAATTTCTTCATGTGTCATGTTTGTGGCACACGTCGAAGTGCAGATGAAGTCTGTAAGAAATGTGGTGGTTGGAGATTGACCGCCCTCGGCATTGGACTAGATCGAATCGAGCAAGAAATCCGTGAGAAGTTTCCGAATGTTGATATATTTAAAATTGATGCAGACATAACGAAGACAGACAGACAGATTGCCTCTACTCTAGAAAAATTCCGTTCTAAGCCTGGAAGCATTTTGCTCGGCACCGAGATCGCGTCACTTCACCTTCACGAAACAGTTGATCATTGTGCTGTCGTATCACTCGATTCACTGTTTTCACTACCGGATTTCCGTATTCCAGAAAAGATTATGTACACACTCATTCGACTACGCACCCTAGCCAGTCGTTCTATCATAGTTCAAACACGACGTATGGA